>NZ_JAXBME010000006.1 GCF_033963835.1 Cytobacillus sp. IB215665 | reverse complement strand
GTGAATTTTAGTAAGCTCAAATTCACCTCTCTTTATTTTTTTAGCTAGTTATGTCCCAGCCTCTTTGTTTTGTTAATAACTGACTGAAGTTAACATGGATATTTAAGAATTAATCACTTCTTTGCCAAAATAATTATATGAACAGATTGAAGGTTTATTTAGGTAATAATTCATATAGATATGGCTTTCGCTCTATACAAACCGTCAATCTTTGAATACATCACTGGATAAATAGCGTTCCCCAGAGTCAGCGGTCATACATATAACAATATCCTGTGGTGATAATTTTTTCGCAACCTGTATAGCTGCATAAACAGCCGCACCTGAAGACGGCCCAACAAGAATACCTTCTTTTGATGCAAGATCTCGAACAATACTGTAGGCTTGGTCATCCTTGATTTTGATAATTTCATCATATATGTTTGTATTTAACGTATCAGGAATAAACCCCGGACTCGTTCCAACAAGTTTATGCTTACCTGGCTGCCCCCCAGATAAAACCGGCGAACCCGATGGCTCAACAACATATACCTTTATGCTTTCATATTCTTCTTTTAACGTTTCACCAGTTCCTGTAATCGTACCGCCAGTTCCAGATGTCGCAACAAAAGCTGACGGTGTTTTACCAATTTGCTTCATAGCTTCAATTATTTCAACCGCTGTAGTTGTACGGTGGGCATTTGGATTTGCTTCGTTTTCAAATTGCATTGGGATAAAACTATTAGGAATCTGTTTCGCTAATTCTTTTGCTTTCTCTATCGCTCCAGGCATACGCTGTTCACCAGGGGTTAAGACAACCTTTGCTCCATATGCTTTAACGAGGTTAATTCTCTCTTCTGTCATTGTGTCAGGCATAACGATAATAGCTTGATACCCTCTCGCTGCAGCATTCATAGCCAGGCCGATACCAGTATTACCAGAAGTAGGCTCTATAATTGTTGTACCAGGTTTTAGCAACCCGCGCTTTTCCGCCTCAATAATCATATTATAGGCTGCACGATCTTTTACACTTCTACTCGGGTTGTAGTATTCAAGCTTAATATAAACCGTTGCTCCATTTTGACCTGTGAGTCGATTTATTTTAACAAGTGGCGTATTACCAATTAAATCTGCAATATTTTGCACGACACGCATATGTACACTCCTTCGGGGTCAAGACCAAGACCCCCACTGCTATATTTACACTTCTAAGCGCCAGAGAGCTGACTCCTTGGGGGTTGACGGTGCTTTGTTTTTTGTTCGTATGAGTAAGCTATTTTTATTAATTGTGGTTCTGTAAATGCTTTTCCTGTCAATGTGAACCCATATGGCTTGCCATCTGTAGTAAAGCCGCAAGGTACACTTATTGATGGATAGCCAGCTCTGGCTGCTATATCTGCTCCAGAATCTGAAGGAAATAAAATCACATCAACGTCGTATTTATCTATTGCGTAGTCAATCCCTTGGTCTCTCGATAAAGAAATATCATTCGCTCTACTATGAATATATTCGGCCTCAGTTAATGCACCACTTTTACTTTGGGATTGTAAAAAATAGTGTTGCCCATATTTTAGTGCTTTCTCAGGAACACTGTCATTATAAGAAATGATATCTTCAAGTGTACGGATTTGACCGTGATTCAACTTCTTTAAATATGCATTGATTGCTGGCTTAAATTCGTAATCCAATACGTTCCAATCCCAGTGTGATTTATAGGACGGAATAGTAATTGATTCTACGATTGTTGCCCCTTCCTCACGCATGACATCAATAACGGATTGAATGAGTTTTCTTTCACTAGCACAATCAAATTCAACATCTTGAAAGACACCAATCTTTGCTCCTTTTAAACCATCTTTATTCAGAAATTGACTGTAATCATTCTTCGTTTGCCCTATGCTAATGGCTGTTGACGGGTCTTCATGATCTATGCCAGTAATTGCACTTAACAAGATTGCAGCGTCGCTCACATTTCTTGCCATTGGGCCTGCAACATCTTGACTGAAAGCTATCGGAATGATTCCATCGCGACTGACAAGACCAACCGTAGGTTTGATGCCAACGAGGGAATTGTTTACAGCTGGGTTTAGAATCGATCCAGATGTCTCAGTTCCTATAGCTGCAGCTGCAAAGTTAGCTGCTATTGCTGCACCAGAGCCCGAACTTGAACCTCCAACATCAAACCTACCAGGTCCGTACGGGTTTAATACTTGTCCACCCTTTGAACTATAGCCTGAAGGCATATTTTCAGCCATATAATTAGCAAATTCAGTCATGTTAGTTTTCCCAAGTATCACTGCCCCTGCTTTTCGTAACTGCTTTACTACAAAAGCATCATCAGCAGCATAAGAATCTGCTAGCACTAATGACCCTGCACTCGTATTCATTTTATCATCTGTATCTATGTTATCTTTTAATAAAATAGGAATTCCATGCAAGTGACCTCGAGCTCCTGTTAACTTTCTTTCCCTGTCAAGAGATTCTGCAATATGTAGTGCATCAGGATTAATTTGTGCAATGGAATTGATTGCAAGTCCTTCGCTATCAAAGGATGCTATTCTATGTAAAAAAAACAAAACAAGTTGCTTAGAAGAAATGAGTTCAGCGTCCATAGCTTCTTGCATTTCAAATATAGTGGATTCTTCTCTCCAATAATTTTTTATACTTTTCATGCCTTCTAAATAACCTCCTAAAATATTATAAATTAAAGTAAAACGTTAAATAAGCTTTTCGATTGGTTAATGTGTTACCCGTAACCATATACCGTTCGTGGCATCTTTTCTTCTATATAAAGATGACTGTTAGATGTTACCTTTTTGTTTAGGAACAATGGCAACACAAAGTTATCTAAAAGAGACTTAAAAAAACATAAAAAAACTATTTATTAACCTACTAAACCATTGCGATTAGCGTAAATGGCTGCTTGGGTTCGGTCAGCTACTTCAAGTTTACTAAGGATGTTACTCACATGTGTTTTTACCGTTTTTACCCCAATAAATAATTTATCACTAATCTCTTGATTGGTTAAACCATCACCTAAACATATTAACACATCTAATTCTCTATCAGTAAGCTTGTCATGTGGTTTTTCAGAACTATTTCGAAAACGATTCATCATTTTATTAGCTACTTTTGGTTCAATTACATTTTCTCCACGAAATGCTTTGCGAATGGCATCACTTATTTGATCGGCTCGTGATGTTTTTAGTAAATAACTAAATGCTCCGGCTTCTATTGCTGGAAATACTTGTTCATCATCATAATAGCTTGTTAAAATGATGACTTTACACGTTGGATTGATAGCCATAACTTGCTTGGTTGCATCGATGCCTGTACCACCCTCCATTAATAAATCCATTAACACAACGTCAGGTTTGTTCTTTTTTACTAATTCAATTCCTTCCTTGCCATTTTTACCTTCACCAACTATCTCAATATCCCGCTCAGTCATAAGATAGGAAATAATACCTCTTCTTACCATTTCATGATCATCTACAACGACCACTTTAATTTTCTTCTCCATCGTGTTCTCCTCCTTTAAAAGGTATGCGAATATCGATATATGTTCCTTCTCCAACGTTGGATTTCACGCTAAACTGTCCACCAATTTCTTCACACCGTTCTTTCATCGTGTGTAGACCATATGAAGCCATTTTTAAATTCGTTACATCAAACCCTTTGCCATTATCATAGACGTGTAAAAAAATATATTGATCTCTCTTATATAAATCGATTTTCATCTTTGATGCGTCAGCATGACGTAAACTATTTGCTAAAGCTTCTTGAACGATTCTAAATAAATGATCCTCCACTGCAAATGAAAGGTCATTTATATTTTGAATAGAAACTTTAAATTTGATCGGGCATCTTTGCTCAAGCTCATTAACGAGCTGGTTAATTGCTTGATCGAGAGGCTCTCCTGACAAACGCACAGGTCTGAGATGAAGCAAGAGAGCTCGCATTTCCACTTGAGCTTGACCAGCCATATCTCCTATTTCCTGAAGCTGTTTCTTAGCTAAATTCGGGTCATCATCAATAAGTCGGACTGCAGCTGACGATAACATACTTAACGCAAAAAGCTGTTGACTTACTGCATCATGAAGGTCTCTAGCTAGTCTTTGTCGTTCTTCAACAACCGCTACTGTATGCGCATTATTAGCTAACTCTGCTTTTTGCTCTGCAAGCCGTTGCAATGATTCTACTTGTCCCTCGATTTTTATCGCTAGTTGGTTCAATTCATCACTAATTCTGCCAATTTCATCTTTTTCTTCGCTTTGTATACGCTCTGATAAATTCCCTCTCGATAACACAGTTATATATGTTGAAACATCCTCTATTCTCTTTTTGATAGACATGCTATTCCGGTAGCCAATAAAAATACCCGATCCTATTGATATACATGTAACAAACACCGTCATCCACAAGATTGTAGGAATGTGTATGGATTGAGTAGGAAAAAACAAGAAAAACAGCTGTAAACCAACAAAGAAAAGGATAGTTGACACTAGAGCAGCTACGAGATGGGAGCGAATAAATTGAAAACGTATACTTATAATATTTTTAAGCATGAGCTTTTCCTCCTACACTCGATCTACTCGAATTGAACCTGCTTTTAATGAAAGATGGATTGTTAGCTTTCTAGAAGCAGATGGATAGTTGTCAGACTCGAAGCTTATAGTATTGTGGACTCCATCTTTTCTAAGTTCAAAAACTTTTACTTCTCCCATGTTTACTGTCGTGTCGATCTTACAAGCAACATCTTCTGGAATAAGCATTTTAATATCTCCAACTAATCCTTGAATAACTATTTCAGTTTCTTTATCAGGGATATAAGCTCTGCTAAAATCAAAATAGTAGTCACCAATCATATTCTTAATATTAATTGGTTTAACAGCCCAATTTTCGTCATCGAATTTCATTGTGCCTATAGAAAAATTTTTCAAGATAACCCCCTTTGAGTCGTGAGGTATATCAGCGTCTTCATCATAGAATTCACTGACCTTTTTCAACATTTTTTCCTTCCTTTTACTATCCTTCTCAACTTTTATAACTGTAATTTTCCTGTTGCGGAACATTTCCAACCCGAGAAAAATGAAGAAAAGTGGCCACAATTTATATACATCCCAAAATCCAAATTCAATAATATAAAATCTATCAAGTATAAGTAATGACCCAAAAATTATAAAAAAGACTCCTTTAAACCATCCTGTTCTTCCCTTAGTAATTGCCCATTCTACCACCCATTTTAAGCCGATGATGACGAATAAAAACGGATATGAAAAGTGAAAAACATCTCTTACATTTAATGTAATAACATTAATATTCATCAATAATAGTACGATCCCAATTCCAACTAATAAAAATCCCCAAATAAATTGACTAAGTGTTTTCATAATAAACCCTCCAGAAAAGAACCTCACTTGTGTTCTCCCCATAAATAATTTGACTTTAATACTGAATGTTCCTTCTTATCCACTCAATTTTATAAATATACTTTAAAAGGATAGTGAACATTGTTGCTTTAAATAATGATTACCTATTAGATCGAAATACGACTAGCAATCTGTCAAATATTTTAATATTATACCATTATTATAAACATACCTCATACGTAAGAAAACATGCTACGGCACGGAGGGTTCTCAGTCTGTAGACCTATTGTTTGTCTTATCCAAAGGCTCCATGAAATGTTATTTATTGCTTCAAGGAAGCACGAAACGTAAATCACACATAGAAAGACAAGAAAAAGAGAATGTCAAACCTCTAAATCACTGTTGTAGTCGGACAAAATAGCAAGGGCAATATGATTGCAGGAACAGGGCTTGTTAAAGCGGAAGAAATTGATTCTACAATAGGTGATTTATTACACCTAACAGTAAATGAAAGCTTAAAGCAATGTGTTGTTAGCATGTGATAACCGAATAGACAAATGCTTATTTCATCGTGTCAAAAGGCTAATTAAACAGCTGTTGAGATGTGAAGGAATGCATAATAAAAGAACTCTAAATTTATAGGTTAAATAGAGATCAAGGAGCTACTAATTCGACCTTAATTCTGTCTGGGTCTTCAAAAAATACTGCGTAATATTTTTCTCCTCCTGCGAAGGGATGTTTATCAGTATAAAGAATTTTCACACCCTTTTCTTTTAACTTTTTTGTCATATCGTCAACCTGTTGTCGTGAACTTGCGTGGAAAGCCAAATGATTTAAACCTACTCTGCATCTATGATAAGGTATGTCCATAAATCTTTCATCAGTTTGAACGAAAACAATGTATGTGTCTCCAATCTTCCAACTTTGACCACTTTCCCACTTCTGAAAAGGTTCATATCCTAATTCTTCTAATACCCAACTCCAAAAGGCAATTGAAGTCTTCAAATCATTAACATTTATTTCAATATGATGTATAAGTCCTTGTGACAATTGATACCCTCCTTTTCTCTACTTTTTCACACAATTATTTATTTTATCAGATAATTCCAGACTTACAATTATTTATACTAAATAATAACCTTTAGGAAACAGCCTTTTTCATTTAACAATAAGCTCAATTGCAAATTTTTCTTGTTGCTGACCTAACTGAGTCTCAATTGCAACGAAGAATAACAATAGCACACTACAAAAAGAGTGCATCCTAATCAAATTGATTAAACAAGTCAACACCCTCGCCAAACACAAACTTTTAGTAGCGCGCTACCCTTCTCACTTTTATCACGTTGTTTTTGCCATATAAGTTTTTATTTCGTTTTAGATTAACCCATGCCATTGTAGTACGCGATACTATTCCACTTTGCATCATTAGCAACAGCTATAAATAATTCCTCAATCTAGCTGATAAATTTCAGTTAATTTTGTGACAAAGAATAAGAAAAGAGCCTTGTAAATGATGAAAAATTTCTCCATAAAATAGTTGAATGACCCAAGCAATATTACCTAGGTTGCATATGTTATTTTTAACGAGGCAATTAGGCCTCATTAATTATCCTATAAGGAGGGTTATAAGTGGCAGAATATGGCGGTGGCGGTATATTTGCATTAGTAGTCGTGTTGTTCATTTTATTAATCATAATTGGTTGTGCTTGTGTAGGCCGTTTTGGTTATTAATTTGCACGCTGAGATTTCTCAACACAATTGATTTAAAGCTTAAAAACACCTCTTGGTCACCAATTAATGGGACCAAGAGTTTTTTATACGGAGCTTTCACATTGATTGCTGAAATTCTTTCTAAGATATAAGAATTTGCACATCACATCTTGTGATCGTAGCATCTTTTCTATCATAAAACTAATCTTACTGTTTCATTTTTATGTAAGGCTGTTTTCGTATTCAGAAATAAATACGTGCTTAACTAGAGTTCGTGGCATCTTATCTTCTGTACAACGATGACTAACAATTTAAAACCACATTTTTGGAACTAATTTAATTACAATAGCAACAAAGTTTACGAGACGAGCCTTTTATACAAGCAGATTTCACAATAGCTTTTCGCATCTTATTGGAACACGTGCACAATTGTAGTATCGTGGCATTTGTTCTTCAACTTCACAATCATAATTCTAAAAAATTATAACAAAGGATGACCAGAGCAATTATGATGAAATTTTCTATGTTTTCACTAGAAAATTCACACAAACATAAATGAGGATTTGCTAAAATAATAGTAAGCTTATCATCTTTGTTAAACAACTTGATCTTTATTAGATTGTAAAGGAGGATAAGAGTATGGAAGAGTCTAAAAAGGTTAAAACAATTTGCGGCTATTGTGGCACAGGTTGTGGACTTGTTTTAGAAGTAAACGATAATAAAATTACTAGAATACGTGGTGATAAAGAAGCTCCTGTGAACAAAGGACAAACTTGTATTAAAGGAGCTTTTGCATATAACTATGTGCATTCACCATCAAGATTAACATCCCCGCTCATTCGTAAAGCAGGAAAACTAATACCAACTAGCTGGGAAGACGCTTTATCTTTCATTGCAAACAAATTATCGCACATTAAAAACAATTGGGGTACAGACGCAATAACAATGTTTGCATGTTCTCGTTCTACAAACGAAACAAACTATATTACTCAAAAATTTGTGAGAGCCGCAATTGGAAATAATCATATTGATGGGTGTAACCGTACTTGACACGCTCCTAGCGTCGCCGGTCTGGCGACTATACTTGGAAGCGGTTTCCCTACCAATAGATTAGAAGATTTTGATAAGGCAGATGTACTTTTATTAATGGGATCGAATACAACCGAAGCCCACCCAATTATTGCTAACCGCATGAAAAGGGCTGTTAAAAAAGGGCTGAAGATCATTGTAATTGACCCTCGGGAAATAGATATGGTTAAATTTGCTGATGAACATTTACAAATTAATGTTGGTTCTGACATCGCTCTAATGAACGCTTTCATACATGTTATATTGAAAGAAAAGCTCTATGATGCAAACTTTATATCGCGTGTTACTCATGGTATTAATGACCTTCAACAGCAGGTAGCAAAATATACTCCTGAATTTGCTGCAGCTATCACTGGTTTGCAGCCAGAACAAATTGTTAACGTCGCTAGACAGTATGCCAATGCACAAAATGCAATGATTGCATACACACTTGGCATTACTGAACATCATAGTGGTGTCAATAATGTTTTCGACATAGCAAACTTAGCTTTATTAACCGGTCATATCGGTATGGAAGGCAATGGCATTATGCCACTAAGGGGACAAAATAACGTTCAAGGTGCAGGCGACATGGGATGCCTACCTAATCAACTACCTGGCGGTTTCAAAGTGAGTAGTCAGGTGCATAGAGAAATCTTTGAAAAAGAGTGGCAAGTGTCAATAAACCCCCATGCTGGAGATACCCAAACGAGAACTTTCGAAAAGATGGAAAGTGGCGAAGTAAAGGCATTATACGTAATCGGAGAAAACCCTCTCATGGCGGATGTCCATATGTCACATACGAAAGAACTTTTGGAAAAGCTTGATCTATTAATTGTGCAAGATATATTTCTTACTGAGACAGCTGAGTTAGCTGATGTTGTCTTACCAGCTCGTTCTTGGAGCGAGGTAGAGGGTACGTTTACAAATACAGATCGCAGAGTTCAGCGTGTAAGGAAAGCGATAGAACCAAACCCTAATACAAGAGAAGATTGGGATATTTTATGTGACCTATCTACGAGATTGGGCTATCCTATGAAGTATCAGTCTAGTGAAGAAATTTGGAATGAAGTTCGTAATCTAGCTCGAGAAATGTACGGTGGAATGCCGTATGAAAGACTTGACCGCGAAAATGGGCTTCACTACCCGTGCCCATCAGAGGATCACCCAGGTACATTATATTTACACGATCGGTTTCATGCTACTGAATTTACGAGTGAAAAAACATCTTTTGTTCCTGTCTCATATACAGCCCCATTAGAATTACCAGATGAGGAATACCCTTTTACCCTTACGACTGGAAGAAGATATGAATCATATAACACACATACGCAAACCAAATACTATGCTGATGGGGTTAAAATAAAGCAAACAGAAGAGACGATCGATATGCACCCTGACGATGCCGCAAAACTTGGTGTGGACGATGGCGAACTCGTCAAAGTTAGCTCACGTAGAGGCAGTGTCAAAGTGAAAACGAAGATTACAAACAAAATGGTCCCTGGGCTTGTCTTTATGAGCTTTCATTGGTCTGAGGTGCCGACAAATATGTTGACACTTAACGAATATGATCCCATTTCTGGGACTGCTGAATTTAAATCATGTGCCATCAAGGTTGAGAAAATAAATTAACACGTTCTATCTAAACATCATTACAACGTTTAATTTTGAGATGGCTAAACTGCTTCACTCTAAGGAAAAATCACTATAGAGCTAAAAAAGCTGCTATCAAAACATATTTTGATAGCAGCTATATAAATTCGGACAATAGGAATATGCACGATTGTAAATACATACTTGAAGATATGATGATCAACCTCTCCTGCCGATTGCCTTTGAAAATCTATGGGATCGAATTGAGCGTTTACATCATTTTTCTCCAGCTTCAATCGCTATTGCATCCTTTACAATATGGACAAATTCAAACTCCTTCTCAGTATTAGCATTTCGTTCTGCTACTTCTAGAACTTGATTAAATGTCCCTTCCTTTGCCCAATAGCTACCTCGTAATATCTCTGCAAATTCTGCAACTGCAGCAATAAAGTTAAAATCTTTGCCAACATCTCCTGTTATAGACAAAGGTTTAGTAATTTCATTTATTTCATTAACTTCTACATCAGTAAATCTTAGGTGAATGTCTCCAATATTATTTGGATTTTCCGTTTTCAATTTCAGTTCATATAGTGCTGTAACAGTATGACCTGCACCTATCTCACCACCATCAACTGTATCATTCCGAAAATCTTCATCATCCACATCCCGATTTTCATAGCCTATTAACCTGTAACGATCCACTGTCTCGGGATTAAATTCAACCTGAACCTTCATATCTTTTGCAATTGTATATATAGTACCCGTTAACTCTTCCATAAAGATGCGACGGGCTTCTGAAAACGTATCAATATATGCATAGTTTCCGTCACCTCGATCAGCAAGCTGTTCCATTAACACATCATTATAATTTCCCATACCGAACCCAAACGTACTCAATGTAATGTCTTTCTTGGCATATGATTTAATTTGTTCCAATATACCATCAGCACTTGTCTCACCTACATTTGCTACCCCATCTGAACAAAGGATAACACGATTTACTGCACCGGGATGAAAGTTTTCTCTCGCCATTTCATAAGCCATTTTTAATCCATCCTCAACATTAGTTGACCCTTCTGGCCCAAGTTCATTTATAGCTCGTTCAATATCCGTTATGTTATCTAGGGAGCTCGGTCGTAACACAACTCGTGCATTTGATCCATAAGTTACAATACTTACTTTATCTTCGGGCTTTAACTGACTTAGCAGTAAGTGCAAACTTTTTTTAACAAGCTCTAATCTGCCTTCTTGTTCCATAGAACCAGATATATCAATGACGAATGTTAACAGTGCTGGTTTTCTATCCTCGACATTGATTTCTCTTCCTTTAATATCAACCCTCATCAGTTTATAACCTTCACCAAACGGTGAATTTGAACCATCGACACGAACTGAAAATATTTCGTTTTCTGGTGGAGTAACATTTGAATCGAAATAATTAACAAATTCCTCAACTCTTACAGCATCATTAGGTGGCATCGTTCCTCTTGATAAATAATTCCTTACTACACTATAAGATCCTGTATCTACATCAACAGCAAAAGTAGAAAGTGAATCATCTTCAGTTGAAACGAACGGATTTGTACCATAATGTTCAAAATACATATCATCATAAGTAGCACCATTAGGAAGAGAAGTTTCTTTACTAACTGGAGCAGCTTGGTTATATGAAAAACTTGATTCAGTAGTAGTTTCTTTATTTTCAGCTGCTCCTGAATCTTCCTTCCCTCCACATGAAGTAAGTATCAACATACATACAAAAAGAACAAGTATTTTTCTCATCATTTTGACCCCCTCATCCAATTAGACGAATGACTGGAATTATTTGTTACAGAGTTTGATACTACAAATGTACTTTTTTGGTAACGAATTCTAAAGATTTTGTTATAATGTGATGTGCATCATTTTTTTCATTCTTACTTGAATTGTCGTCGAAAGGAGGGGAGATACATGCCATTCAACAATGGATTTGAACAAGGTTTTGAATTATTCCAAATAATACCTTATATAGTCATATTTGGATTTATAATAGTCTTTGGATTTATTATTTTTGCTGCAATAACGGGTGTAAAACAATGGAATCATAATAATAATCAACCGGTCTTAACTGTTAATGCGGTTGTTGTGACGAAGAGAATGAATGTTAGAAGACGTTCTAGTAGCCATAATGATCATCCTACTACTAGCTCTAGTACAAATTATTATGCTACCTTTGAAGTTGAAAGTGGTGATCGCATTGAGCTACAAGTTAGCGGGAAAGAATATGGTATGCTTGTCGAAGACGATCAAGGAAAATTGACATTTCAGGGGAGTAGATATAAAGGATTTACACGCTCTTAGCTGAAACTTTTGCAAAATCATCACTTAATATTCCATTAACATGTATTGATATCATCTATCGTATGTTTTTTCAAATAGATTATTTTGTATCGATCGAAGGCATGGGGCATTTTCTCTTATAAAAGGGGAAAACTTGTCTTATTGAACAAACCTGCAAATAAAAAAACCCGATGTGTAGATTACACATCGGGTTTAGTTTATTTATTATGTTCCTATTACAGCTTTACAACGTTGTCAGCTTGAGGGCCACGGTTACCTTCAACGATATCAAATTGAACTTCTTGTCCCTCTTCTAAAGTTTTAAAGCCATCACCAGTAATTGCACTGAAGTGTACAAATACATCGTTGCCGTCATTAGCTTCGATAAATCCAAAGCCTTTCTCAGCATTAAACCATTTTACTTTACCAGTTGTTTGCATAATAATACCTCCAAAATTTAATAATATGCTTCATTATCACTTCTATACAAAATAAAAAATTCACATATTATAAAAAGTACCAATGTTGAAGTGATAACTCTTTATAATACATGAATTATTTACTCCATTAACTATATTTATACATAATTTGACCTAAATTACTTTTACATAAGATTACTAGCACAAATTAACATTCCTTCATCTAAAACAATGAAAGCCCTACCTCTCTTTCATCCTTGTGACTCCGATGATCACGCCAGTGAATTAGAAAAATTCAAAATATAGACTGGCATTATATAAAACTTGATAACAAACGTTCGATGCTAAAGCACCTAAGCCATTATAACATATCCATGTTAATTATCAATATGTTTATGGATTTATATTGGAAAAAATTTATATTACCGTAATTTTTTAGTTGGATTGAATATCTTTCAACTGGTAATAATATACTGAGTTGTTTACCTAACAATCATAAAATCAGTCAATTTTAAATTTGATAAGAAGTGTTACTTGTTACAGGTTGTCAGAATTGTACTTAAATAAAGTAAGGAGACATTATGTTATGAATTGGTATGAAAAATTAAACCAATACTTTCCTATTGAAGAAATGAAGTCTAAGGAGCATATGGAAGCTCTATTAAAAGAAAAGAGTAATATTTATTTCAAGGACGAAGGACTTCATCACGTCCTGATGTACGTCGAAACAGAAGAGTTCATCATGATCGATTATTTATTTGTCTCAAAAAATGCGCGAGGTCAAGGACTAGGACATAAACTTATTAACAAAATGAAACAGCAAAAAAAACCAATATTACTTGAAGTTGAACCGCTTGATTATGAAGATACAGATACAGAAAAGCGCTTTCGGTTTTATAAACGTGAAGGCTTTACACATGCAAAAAATATTACTTATCGCCGTCGGTCATTAGCAACTGATAAAGTAAATGAGATGGAAATTTTATATTGGACACCTCATAACGAAACAGAAAAAGACGTTGAACAAACGATATTCCGCAGCATGAAAAAAACGTATGAGAACATTCATACATATAAAGACGAAAAGTTTTATGGCCAGTCATATCAACCAGTTGATGAGGTTCTAACCTTTCAACATGATAATAATGATTCAAATAACTCTCATCCAGATTTATAGTTACTTTGTTCTAGGCAAACCTAGTCACAAGGTTCTCGTAAAACATTGACTAAGTTGATTTACATCAATCAACTTCATAAAAACTATGGTGAGCAACAGGATTTAATTTAAGAGATAGCGTAATAGCTTGACTTCCTAGTTGCTTCCAACCACTTAAAAAATCTTCACGATTTAGTTTCCTATTTTTTTCCTCAACAAGAGGGTCATTTACATAAACATACTTATTGTCGAAACCAGTCAATAGCACTGAATGTTCCTTTTTAGTTATTTTTATCGATCCTGAAGCTGTTTCCCACGTTTCCCAATATTTTTCTGGTACAACATTATAAATACTTGTTGTGATTACCCATACAGGTACTCCTTTCTTTATATAATCTTCGATTAATTCAAACGGTTTTCCAGTTAAATTAATAATTTGCCCAGGCATGTAGCGATTTGCAAGACTCTCAATTGGTTTATTGAACACAGCATAGCCATCATTATCATATGAATACATATCGCCAACAAACCCATCATTAGGGTCTCCGTACAATCCGTGCTTATAATAAGGTACTTTCGGAATTTTTTCTGCTAGTTCCATTTTATCTATTTGAAGTCCTGCATATGAAAGTAGCATCGCAAGACTAGTAACTTCACAACCTCTTGGAAGTTCAGGTAACTGTTGAAGCAGCGGTGCTTCAATGACCTTCTTCGATAGTGACTGTAAATCATTTGACTTGTATAACGCTACATTACCATTTTCTAACAAGTTGCTTCGGTGTGTTTTTGCTAATTCAATTGATAATAATTGGTTAGATTGATTTATACAACCGGCACTTAACATTACTATAATGAATAAACAAATAAAAGTATTTATTTTTTTATAGATAAGTACACCTCCCAAAATGAACTTCTTTCAGTCCAAATCATTTAAGCACTTGTTCATAGATGTTTTCGCATTGAAAGAACTAAACACGAATAAAACTAACGTTAGGGGGTATCTTTTCTTGGATTAAAGACTATAAAAATTATAGAATACACATCAGCTACTAGAATGTAAGTGAATAAAACCTATTAAATAAATAAACACGTATACAAAAACGTTTTTAGCATCTTTTCTTTTGTAAATTTGTGATAACTATATAAAAATCACATCTTGCAGTTCTCTTTTGTTTATAGCTACACCGTTTACACATTAGAGCCTAGCTAAAAGGAATTAGATTATTAAGCACATTTCTAATTCTCTATTAATATTACTATGCTTTGAATTTGTTTTAACAACTTTTATATAAAAAATATAGTATTTTCGATGATTACCACTATCGAATCGAAAATAGTCAAAGTGAATTGATAAATAAAATGTTCAAGGTAATGCTGAATCAAAATATAAATATTTCCATAGAAGAAATGAGCTCACATGTTACACTTCCTAAGAATAAGTACCTTACTATATATACTCTGGAGTTGAACCTATTGGAATTAGCCTTACCATAAAACCTCATGCTCCAGATGCTTATTTTGTTGCAAAAGAGGCTTTTAGCAAAGAAGCTTTTAACATTCTAAACCTGTTTAAGAAACTAGGATTTACATACGAAAGTATTGATATAGCATCTTTTTTAGCTGATGGTAATACATTCTATTCTATTTCAATTGAAGACCCTAATGAATTAAATAGCTTAGAAACTTTAATTGCCCAAACTAAAGAAATTGTTGGTAAAAAATAAAAATTTCCTTTCCAATCTTCACTATCGTACAACTAACACTTTTGTTTATTCTGTACATATTGAACAACATCTAGGTGCATTTATACTTTAATGAGAAACGGTAATGTATTTTTGATTCTGCTACTAATTAAGCTTTGGGGTCATACGTACTCACAAGGATTTTAGGTCATTTAAGAAGCTAATAGTTCTCTAAACAAAAAGCATCTCTATTGATTGAGATGCTTTTTTTGACGTGGTTTAATTAAATAATCTTCAATATCCATACCCTTAATGTATGGTACTAGTACTTTCCGATAGTATATTCATTCAGTTATATTCCATTTTGAATGCCCCTCTAAAAGGTTGTGTGGGTAAGATGTTTAAAAAAAATGCAAAAATTCCACTCTGAAATACCCCTTAAGTCTCTAGAAACCATTCATAAAGCTTTCATTTTTTACAAATCATCAAAACCATTCACATCGGATGCTTTTGTATATTGACGAGATTTTTGTTCAAAAAAATCTGTTTTACCTAAATCGACTTCTTGGTAAGCGATAATCCACCGCAATGGATTTTTTATCGGTGCATGAGGAAAAACACTTCTACCATACCCCAATTGATGGCAACGTTTATTGGCCATATATTGAATGTATTGCTCCAATTCCTCAAATACAATTCCATCCATTTTATTACCTATTATTTCACGTCCCCATTCAATTTCTAATTCTGCTGCCTTCCGGAACGCAGTAATTGCATACTGCTCTAGTTCTGGGGTGTTATACTCTGGATTTTCCTTTAAAACTTCTTTATATATTTTTTCAAATAAGCCTACATGAATTTGTTCATCTCTATTTATATAATTAATCATCGTTGATGTTGCAACCATTTTTTGATTGCGTGCTAAATTATAAAAGAAAGCAAAGCCACTATAGAAAAACAAGCCTTCTAAAATAACATCATATATAATCGAGTGCAAAAAGTTTTCAATGGATGGCTGTCTAGTAAAATCTTTATATCCATTCGTGATAAAGTCATTACGTTTTCGTAATGTATTTTCTGTACGCCAATATTCAAACACTTCATCCTGAATTTTTTTTGGTACAATGCTTGATAAAACATAGGAATACGAGTGATTGTGAACGACCTCTTGCTGAGCCAGCATAATCATAAGTGCATTGACAGAAGAATCTGTAATATAGTCAGCAACCTTACTTGCATAGTCAGATTGAACGCTATCTAAAAGAGCTAATAATCCAATGATTTTTAAAAACGCTTCTTGCTCAACTTGAGAGAGCTGTGGAAATTGTTTTATATCCTTGCCCATATTAATTTCAAACGGTGTCCAAAAGTTTGCTAACATTACTTTGTATTTTGGGTATGCCCAAGGAAAACGGACGTCATCCCAGTTTAATATATTTGAACTTGCCCCGTTGATCATACTTGTCGAACAGTTAGGTGCTTGTGTATCCATAAGCTCTCGTTTTGCAATTGTAATCATCAATATCCCCCTCTTCTAGCTATGACAGCTATCGCAATCTTCAATGTTTGCAGTCGATGTTGACCGTACATAATAGGTTGTTTTTAATTCGTTTTGCCAAGCAAGTGTATGAAGCTCCAATAATTCTTTTGCCTTTATGTCATTCCGAACGTAAATATTAAATGAAATCGATTGGTCGATATGACGCTGTCGTTTCGCATTTTGCATAATACTCCACTTTTGGTCAATAGTATAAACTGACTTGTAATACCAATTTGTATGAGGTGTTAAATCTGGAGCAGTAACTGGTATTTTATAATTCTTTTTCTCTTCAGAGTATTCTTTTCTAAATATCGGGTCAATACTTGCTGTAGACCCTGCAATGATCGAAGTTGATGAATTAGGTGCTACTGCAAGCAAATAGCCGTTACGAATACCGTGCTTCTTAACATTTCCTTTTAACTCAATCCATTGCTTTGAATGATATCTTCTGTATTCGAAATATTCTCCTGATTCCCAATCTGATCCATAAAATGCAGGATAGGGTGTTTTTTCCTTCGCCAACTCCATGCTAGCTTGAATCGTTTCGTATCCAATTTGTTCATACAGTTCATCACAATAAGCGACAGCTTCTTCACTTTCCCACGCTATACCTTTTAATGCTAATAAATGGTGCCACCCAAATGTACCTAACCCAATCCCTCTATATTTTTCATTTGTTATTTCAGCTTGTAATACAGGAATTGCATTTAAATCTATTACATTATCAAGCATACGAACTTGTATTTTTATTAACCGGTTAAGGACATCATCCTGAACTGCTTTAGCTAAAGAGATTGATGATAAATTACAAACGACAAAATCGCCAGGCTCTTTCACAGTAATGATTTGTCCATCATCTACCTTTTGTTCAACAACAACTGTAGGACTCATATTTTGCATAATTTCTGTACACAGATTACTACAATATATCATTCCTTTATGTCTGTTTGGGTTTGCTCTATTTGCTGTATCTCGATAGAACATATATGGTGTTCCTGTTTCTAACTGTGAAATCATAATAGCCTTGAAAATGTCTATCGCCGCTACAGCTTCTTTTGAAAGGTTCGGATTGTTGACACATTCCCAATATTTATCTCGGAAAGACCCTTTGCCAAGCTCTTCATCAAAATAATCCTCTAATGAAAAACCCATTATTTTCCTTACTTCGTGTGGGTCAAAAAGATACCATTCACCTCGTTCTTCAACAACCTCCATAAATACATCAGGTATACACACTCCAGTAAATAAATCATGTGTACGCAACCTTTCATCTCCGTTGTTTAATCTCGTATCAAGAAACGACAATATATCCTTATGCCATACATCTAAATAAACTGAAATCGCTCCTTGCCTTTGACCAAGCTGGTCAACAGACACCGCCGTATTATTTAACTGCTTCATCCAAGGTATAACCCCTGATGAAACACCTTTAAAACCCTTTATGTCACTACCTCTCGCTCTAATTTTCCCTAAATAAACACCTATCCCTCCACCATTTTTAGATAAATTCGCGATATCTGTATTCGAATCATATATTCCTTGCAAGCTATCATCAACTGTATCTATAAAACAACTTGATAACTGACCATAGCTTTTTCCAGCGTTAGCAAGTGTTGGCGTTGCAACCGTCATATACAAATTTGAAAGTGCCCAATACGATTCCTTAATAAGTGCTAATCTCTTTTCCTTATTTTCGTTCATCATCAATGTCATTGCAATGATGAGAAATCGCTCTTGTGGTAACTCAAATACTTCTCCTAGATGAGACTTTGCCAAATAGCGATCTGATAATGTTAATAAACCGATATATGTAAAATGTTGATCCCGCTCAGGTACGATAATGTCTGCTAATAAATCAATTTCTTCTCTTGAATATTGTGCCAGTAATTTCGGACTATAAATTCCCATCTCTGTCAGCTTTAATAGCAATTGATAAAATGAGCCATAGTGGTAACCTGACTGCTCACCTCTATTTTTAGCCGCTTTTTGATAAAGCGAATCTAGGTATATATTTGCAGCAAAGAAAGTCCAATCAGGTTCTAACGCTGTAATTCTTTCCAATGCTGATAATATTAACACGTTAGTTAGTTGGTCATTATGCCATTCATCTTTATTCTCAAATGCTAGCATTAATTTCTCTCGATATTCATCAAATGATAAATGAGGAAATCTATCAGCTATTTTTTGAACATAATCTAAAACCATCTCAGACGTACTACCAGCCAACTGCTCATATTCAACTAATACTTTTTGCATTCTTTCCATCCCCTTTTAATAAAAAATGCGAATGAACCTCGTCTACCTCCAACAAGCATTGAAATCATTTTACATGCTAGAAAAATGTGAAGTGACTCGATGGGTTAGAAGGCAGAGCTAGGCTTTGTTCATCCTAACAAATATAAAAAAGCTCATCCTTAGTAAGATGAGCGAACAGAACGATGGATATGTAAAAGAGAGAATTATCACCCTTTTAGGAATAATCATTCAAAAAATGTTTGAATGATTTTCTTCTCCTCGTCCTATTCTCCCAACTCCCGAAGAAAATAGTACTTCATAAAAAAGGCAGGTCTCCTGACTTGTGCTTCGCTTTACTTTAAGCCCTTCCCATGAAATCGTACTTCACAGTGGTTTCGCTTATTTCATCAGCACTTACAGTTGCGGGTACAGTTTTGGATTTTCACCAAATTCCCTATAAAGAGATGTTCTATATTTTCCGAACATCATATACGTCGATTTTCGACACCTTTTTTACTAGATAACAAAATATTGTATTATCAACTTAATTATACTACTAAATATTGAATTTCAATTTAAATTATAATAGGTTTTGACATTTCTTGCAATAAAAATAGATTGAACTACACGCCGCTTAATATTTTTATGTGTTGTTTACTCTTTATAAAAACTTTCCGTCAAATAGCTCTTAAACTGTCTTTTTTTGATTATTGAAGGTGCGAATTCAAGACAAATAAAAAAGAGATTGATAATAGTATTCAAGCCCCCCCATTGTTTGGTTAATAAGCAAACTCAGAAGACTCTTTAATTAAATTGCCATCTCCATCATAAAAAGAAAACAACCAATTTTCACCCATTTCTGTGTTATCAACCATATTTAACAAGAACAAATTATTTTCTACTGAAGACTTTCTTGTAATCCTTTCTGATGGCAAAGTGTTCATCTTAGGTAAATCATAACTAACACTTATTTCTTTTACATTTTTAGGCATATTCACTATTCCATACAGATATTTCTCACCAGTGTCTGAGTTTGTTAAGAAATAGTGTGTAAAGAAATAGTCTGTAAGAAATCCAGTAAGGTTAGCATCAGATAAACCAATTGATGATGAGTTTTCCTTGTTGATTTTAAAGTGTCCTAATTGTTTTTTGTAAGTGTTTCTCTATCTTTTGTACGATATTTGAAAACAAGTACTTTGTCCTTTGTAGCGTTAAAAACATCTAATACCTCTCATAAACTATTATTTCGGTTAATTGCCTTTATTATTGTTCGATATGCCCAATCCATAATAAAGAGATTAACATCACTGATGCAAAAATCATTAAGATTTTTTTTCGACATCAAATTCACCAACCTATTTTTTAATCACTCAAAATATTTTATACCTCGTTAACCAACTCTGTTCCTTTTACTCAATACCCATTATTTCGAATATTCAGTTCTAAGGAAATCCCTTGTTAATGAACCTACCCCTAAAAAAATACGCTAATCTGTACATCAGATTAGCGCTGTTATGTTCAAGACTTAATTTCATGATTTCCTTCAAAGTCACAATAACTACCTTCCGTTGTTGCTCTAATTAAAAATTACCTTTTATACAATTGCTTTAATTCATTTAGTACGAAAGTTTCACGTTTCAACCAGCTATTTTTCTCAAACTGATTCATAAGACTTTCATTTTTTTTAAGTGCTTCTTCTATGGAAACCCATCTTGGTTTGAATTCAAGTACAGACTCATATTCATCCAGTTGTTGAGAGATGTATTCTTTATTTGTCAATTCACACAGATAATAATGTGAAGTCATTTGGAATAATTTATCTTTAATGTATTCGTCCATATTTCGTTCAATTACCGTTCCAACTTTTTCTTTAACGACACAGTTCGTGTATCCAGTTTCTTCTCTCACTTCACGGACTAGTGTTTCATAATGGCTCTCATTCTCTTCCACTCCACCTCCTGGAAACTTATAGTCCCCTCTATTTGAATGAACTAGTAAAATATGATTTTTCGAAATAATTATGGCCCTAATTGCTTCTCTGTAAATGATCCCGTTATATGTTCTATTATTGTGCAACTCTAGTATTTTGTTAAAATTCAAATTTCCACCTCATTACTTGATTTCAGACTATTCCCATTTAACTTCAGAGCAATTATTTCAAATGTTCAGTACTTAGGCAATCCTTTTCACAGAATATAGCACTCTAATGAAAAAGACACTAAACTTTTATTTCAGATTAGTGCCTCCGCTGAATAGATTAAATGATAGGTACATCTGTTTAACGATTAGGCATCGTAAAAAAACAATTTAATTTAAAAGAAATAATCTATATGCAATAAGTCGTGTATACTTCTCGGTTATTAATTTACTTAACAAGGCGTTCAAAATATTATGTTAAAATATGTTAAGGGGGTGCATATGAAAAAATCAAAGGGAAAGAGATATTTAAGTTTTATCATATTAATTCTAACAGTTGCTCTAACAGGTTGTTCTTTAAGCCCAGATTTCGATACGTATGAAGGACATTCTTTAAGAATAGCAGTGGTTGGAGAACCACCAGCTGTAAAAGAGCTACAAGTTATATTTACAGAAGTTTCATCCGATGAAATGACAAGTGAAGAACTGAAGTCTTATGATGCAGTCTTTATTAGAGAGGATAACCTTTCAGAGGCTTCTGAAAGCCAATATGCAGACGTTTACTTAAATTCAAAAATTCCATTTTTCTTTATCGGAACTGATAATTATATTCCTTTTACTGAAAAAGATTTAAAGTACGACAAGACTTCAAATTGGACTGCTGGTAATAGTTATTCTGTTGGTGTTCTCACATCACAAGAAGAAGACACATTAAAAAAATGGGAATATGGTTTATATAATGATAAAAAGACTGATGAACATATTGAAGAAATGTATTCAAGAATTTTCAAGACAATTAGTTTATTAAATCAATAATAAAAAATGAGCATAACGAATATGCTCATTTTTTTACTGCGATTTTTGTTGTTAATTAAGTTACTAATTTGCAACCTAATTGAATATCTTTTTTTACTGTTATTTATAATTTTGTACATCTGAACCGAACTCTTTACTATTTAATTGCCTTTGTTTCCTTTTTATTTTATGCTCCTAATATTAAGGTGATTAGCCCCCTTTCTTTGAATTCGTTAAAGAAATCACTACTAAAATAGTACCAATTAAAAGTTCTACGACACTTAAAATATATGGAAACCATCCTAATATATTATTAAGAATAGTATGCAATTTACCTGGTGGATCACTCCAGCCGCTCAAGTTGGGGATGTAAGTTGATATTGCTAAATGTATAAACCCTAACAAAATAGTACCACTCAAAATAAGAAACAAACCTAAAATAAATAACCTGTCTTGTTTCATATTATCCCTCCCATTTATTCACCCTTTTATTTCACCTGAAGTATCTAATATATTTAGGTCATTGTAGTCTCTTCAAGAATGATTATCCGTTAATTATTAATTTTCTTTAAACATCCTTATTTTACAATATGACACCGTCAATAAAGAAAGACACCCTTCTTCAAGAAAGGCGCCAAGTTAATGAATAACAAAATATCATAACGTATCTTTAGCCAATCAATGAACTCAATAATGATTCACCGTTTCTTCGATATTTAACTCTTTTATAGGGAAAGGCGAATGTATCCCGATCTTGTTATTGCTTCATTTTCTTCATCAAGGTAAAAGTCTATTAATACAGTGCGATTTTCGAGGTCATATATACTGTGCCATAACGTCCTTGTTGGACATTGTGATTCTCTTATGTGAGATTGGTCATGAAAAGAAACTTTTTGATTTACATTTTTGATAAAATTTAAGGAGTACGGAGCCTTTTCTCCCTGAATGTTATCCTTTATATTACAGAAACGATTATACATAGATAACTGATCACCTAAAAATAAACCTTTAAGAAGAATGTCTTATGTACTGTTGTTTTTTAGTGCATAAAATACGGGAACGTCCGATTTGGTCGTTCCCGTTATCTTTGGTTACATGGGTTTTATATGTTAGCCAGTCATTTCTGACTGATCAACTTTTAAATAGCTATTATCCTAAAAGTAGCCTTGATAGTACTACATTCTTGCGTCATATTGCTGGATTAAGAGCTTTCTTAAAAAGAAGCACATCTTTTGGCAACATTCAAATCAAACAAGATAGCTAATTACTGATTAATTATCTGGATTGCTTTTTCAATGTATTCATCTTTACCGGCTTTTATTCCTTCTATGGTACGTTCAACCACATGTGTTGGTTCAATACCGATAAAATGATGTTGAGAGCCATCGGATTTGACAACTTTCAACCCTGTAAACCAAATATTTTCATGTCCAGGTAAATTGATCTCAGTAATATCGCCATTTGCACCTGCAGTTGGTTGACCAACAATATAGCCCAAGTTATTATCTTCAATCACCCCAAGAATAGTTTCAGGATAACTAATTGCTCGTGCATTGGTTAAGAACACAAATTCTCCTTCGAACCTAGGTTCTTGCGGTTCAATTGTCCACGTACCAGTAGTATTATATCCAGCCAGTTTCTTATGATCTGGGTATATAATTTGTTCTATTGCTAATAGTGGACCTTTAACAGTGCGGTCTGTTAAATGACTAACCAACTGCCAAATATTGGGTCCTGGACGCCCCCTCATGTCGAAAATAATTCCTTTTGCTTTTGCAAGAGAATCTAAGTGTGGAATCAATACGTCATAATCAATCTTAAGTGTATTTACATAATAAATTCCTTCTTTGATTTCAGTAATATGTTGACTTATAATAGGAAAGTTACTTAAACCATTTGCATAACCGTATGATCCTTCTAGAGATAAGGATTTTCCATTACGATCTATTTCTAGTAAAAGGGTTTCATCCATTTTTCCATATTCAAGTGCCCAAATGGAAAGCAGTTCTTTAGTTTGTGGCGAACCAGAAATCCTTGCTTGTGATTGTAATAAATACTCATACGTGGGCTTTTCGTCTATTGACATAATAATATCCCCAACCTTGAAATGTGTATCTTGGTAAGTTGATGTGATCACCAATTGATCCTCTGCTATATCTACGGTAAATGGTAGCCTATAAGACTCTTTCCATCTTTGGAGATTACCACTAATATGACCATCAGCTAATTTTTCTGTCATGTAATCAATTATATCAGCATAATCCTCCTTATTTTTGGTTTCAAGCGCTACCTCTATAAAAGAAGGTAACTCTTTAAGCCAATCTGCGTTCACTTCCTCAAAGTAAGGATAAAAATGCTGAATATCATTCCAAAGAATTGTAACTCCAGCTATACGTGTATGAAGTGCTTCTGCATCTGGATCTGCTTTAACTTTATTAATTTCCTCTACTAAGTTGTCTAGCTCAATCATCGTTTCTTCAGTTGAACCTAGTGTTTTTTCTCCATCTGTATAAAGAACTAATGGAATATTAGCTCTCAATGATCTATTTATTGTTTCAGAGATTTTCTCACCAACAGTTGGAAGAGAATCGAATAATTTTTCAGAAGATGAAGTCTCGTTAAATATTATTTTTTCCTTTTTGTATACCCCTCCCTCAAACTTATTTCTTGCTTTTCCAAAATGTTGCCAAGCAACATAGTTCAAACTAGAATCCTCTGATTCTATGTTGAGAGTGTCCCTAACTTCTTCTCCCTCTTGATAGATTTGAATTGTTGGAGCAATAGGTAAAAATAATTCCTCTAACTTTTCTTTTAGATCCCCAGTGTTTTTGGCTTTAACTACGTAACCCGTTCCGTATATAGCAAATTTTTCCCAATCAATTTGTTCAGCTTCATCACTTGGATGAAAGTAACGTATGTATCCATATAATCTCGAGAATGCATGCAGATTTTCCACCTGCTGCTCAATAGAAATAGATAAATCTACTACAGAATTTGTCTCTTCCTTATTAGTTGGTTTGTCTGTTCCTTGAATGAAACTATAAACAGCAAATAGCAGGATTCCAACTAGAGCGATTATAACTAATATTTTCTTAGACAAAACAAACACCCCTATTATTTTTCATTGTACACTTTAATACGAATTTATCATGAAAAGGTTCCATATTTTTCTTGCAAGCCAATCTAAAACATAAAGAATGAGAATTTGTTCTTCAACATTATGACCTTACAATTTAAAAAACGCTAACCTTTATTTCAGATTAGCGCAAGATTGTGGAATATAAATATACAGTCTATTAAGTTAAAAGATAGCTTCTTTGTTTTTTTCAAGGAATGTTCTAACTTAGTAAACACAATTCAACCGGAGTTTACTACCCTAAAGAGTCTTTTAGTTTGGATCTATTAATGTACAAATTTCATAGCGAATTTCGGCGTTGGAATTTGATAAGTTTTCTACTGTCACTTGTTTTATCTTTTCAAACGGAATCGATATAGAATGGAATTCGTCTAAGGTGAAAAATGCACTTTTGCCAATTAGAGGAATAAAGGTTAATTTTATTTTAAAGTTTTGTGGTTTTATTGTAATCATCCCAGTTTCACCCATTTTATTCAAAGTTAGAAATATTGTCCTTGTAGTTCCTGTAGGTATAAAAAAATTTATACTAGGATCAGAATGAAAACATAATACATTGCAACAGTTTGTCTTTGCTCCTAACAAGGTACATATAGCATATTCAAGGCTATTCCCTCCTTCCTCCACATTGGCTACCGTAATTTGTTTTATGTTATCAAAAGGAATCGATATGTTCTCACTTGAATCTAAAGGAATAGGGATTGCATCACCAACTATAGGTATGAAAGTTAACGTTATTGGCTCGAATATCGTAAAAAGAGAAATTACTCCCTTTTTACCATAATTAGGTATTGTTTCAAAAATTGTTAATGGAGGACCTTGTGGTATTCTCATGTCTATACCATTTGAAAAAGTTTCACCTATTGTACATAATAAATCACAACATTTTTCTTGGGTTACTTTTGATGGTACTAATGTTTTTTTACAACTACAAGATGTGATCATGAATAAAACACCCTTTAAATGAATTTATGTTTTAGTGTACGTATTCATGTTTCTGAATGTGTGTATGTTTCACTGTAAGAATTCGACTACTACGAAATCACAAAAAAAAGGCACGTTTCTTATAGAAACGCGCATTCGGATAATAAGATCAGCGATTCATTTTTCTAGTTGACCCATTTTGAAAAAAGTAATATCTTTTAGGACGAGGTTTATATTAAATGTTTTATTTTAGGAGTAAAATTCTTCAAGATGATGAAATAGAGTATTGAAGTTGCTTAAATTATGTTTAGAATACATCTCCAAATTGTTCAAACAATTTAATCTACCAAAAACCTATCACCTTTACTTGAAGGTTGGGAAATCAACATAAACTCAACTTCATTATTTGACTTGTTACACATTTTGTGAGGTACCAAAGGAGGAACTTCAACTCCTTCTTGAGGATTTAAGGTTATCTCTTTACCATTTACCATAATGGTTGCTATTCCTGATAAGACAAAGAAAAATTGGTGTGCTTCTTTATGATAATGATTTGATTCAGACGTATTAGCTGGCATACGTTCATGAATAACACTTAAATTTTGATTTTTCACTAAGTGCCACCCGTCACTGTTATCCCCCCATATGTAATGTTCAGCATTGTTTTTGCTTATTTTCATTTCAATACCCCCATCAATAGTTTTTTTAAAAACTACCTCACCAGTTGTTTAAAGAACTTTAGTTGCTATCGAATTTAATTAAATTACCAACTTTATATTCCTTTTCAATTCTTTCTCCTTCTTCTGTGCCTAAATAAAGTTTAAAAATTATCGAATTAAAAGCCTTTTTAATTTCTTCTTCATTCAACCCTTTTGAGTAAAAAAACAAATTCACACACATAATTTGCAAAGTGCTCACTATCGTTATTTCGACTATATCCTTTACCAAACCAATATCTATCTTGAAGGTTATCTATTTTGTTTGTGGTTTCCTTCCATATCGAACGCTCGGGGAATTCAAATTTTCGTGTAGTTTTTGTAGAGTGTTCGACTGCAAAGTCAAATGTGAATTTACGAAAATCATCTTTTGTAGGATTGTCTAAACCATGTGTTCCTACATAATCATATTCTTCTTCACTTAATTTTGATACAAGTGCCTCAATCTCTATTGTTGGGACCTGTAAATGATTACAAGCAGCTATTAACAATATTAAAACTGATAAGAATAATAACACCCATAATTTTTTTATTTTATTTCTCTCCCTACAATTCTAATCTACCATTTAACCCTATTAACCCCTTCACCAACCTTCCCTGTTGGATTATTATGTATCTTCTATTTTTGTTATTATAGTTGAAGCTAGCAAAATACATAATAGTTTTTTTATAATAATCTGCTATATGGCGCCATAGTATGAAGAGACTAATTTGCAAAGTATAATGTCCAATAGGTGATCTAAGAATTCCTCCACAATAATCCCATAAAAATAGAGGCTAACCTTTATTACAGATTATCGCCAATTTGATAAGAACTAATAACTTCCATTTTTTACTAAACAAATAAGTGTTAGTAGAAAAAGATATTTGTTATTAGAAAACTAAAACCTAATTCCACCATTCTTTTTACCTACATAAAAGAAAAGTGTTAATCCCACTAAAAATAAACAAAACGATAGTCCATCTAAACCAGCCCCTTTAATGAAGCTGTTAATTATTTCTACTAACAACCAACTATTAAACACTATACAAGACATCAATATTCCTGACCATAAGTTATTAGTCATCATAATTACCCATCTTCTAAACTGTCATAATGTTTATGGGCTCACCCTCATATTTCCTTCCTAATTTTATCATAAATGGAAAACTTGTAGTTTTATAACATGCCACAAAATTAACAATTTACGCGTATCTGCACTTCATATTTGCTCTATATTGTGTAAGTTAATAGTAGAGAACAAGTAGTGAAAATATAAAAAACATAAAAAAAATAACACACTCTGAGTTCTAAAAAACTTGTTTTTATATGATATTATAGATGAGGTATATTAAGATAGAGGGGGGTAGTAGTACGTCTATGGAAAATAAAAAATACTTCTTACATCTGCTATATGTTTTAATCTTTTCTTCATCAATAGTTTGGAGTGCTCACATAGTCTCTAATTCTACTCAAAAAGATACAGAAAAAGAAGAGTATAATGATTTATTGACTCAGTCTGAATTACTTGAATATCTACATATTTCTGAAGATGAACTAAATAATATTATTAATGAAGACAATGGTTTAAAAGTTCAGTTATCTAGTTATGATACCTATCGATTTCTACCTTATCTTGAAATTGGTGATAAGAGAATGTACCTTATGAATGAAATAAACGAATGGTTGAAATATAAGAATGATCATGGCTTTTACCAACAGTAGAATCGCTACTGTTGGGCTTTTATATTACTCACACTTCTATATACAAGCCACCTTGTTATGGAAGATAAGCACAACAAATGGGAGTACCAAATACTATTACACCGTGTTACGGATTCATATCCACTTACCATATTTATGGTCTACTACTGTAATTAAAAACCTGGGATATCTTTTATGTGTAAAGTAATCTTCTGTTAAGGATTCGGGTTTTCAGGGAAGCTTCATTCGTGAAAGCCACTGTTAACTGAATACTATCTCCTTAATATCAATAAAATTATCTCGAATATCGAGATGTTATTGATTTCAATGTTATTAAGGTCGATAGTTTGGTCAAAATCATAATTTCTTTCTTCTTCCTCTTCTCCAAACCAACAAGTATATAGCTCGCAATAATCCCCTTCGTTAAGGTATCCTTTTAAAAAATCACATATCGCTAGGAAACTCTCTTTTGCTTCTTTATTACTTTTATTATAGTAAGGGTCTTGGTTGTTAGCATTAAACGACATACCAACACCTAAATCAGTAAAAACCTCGTATATATTCTTGGTTAAACAATGTTTATTTACTGGATTCCTTATTTCATCATTAAAAAAACCTTCATCAATATCAACCTTCTCACCCAAATTATCGTTACTGTAAGGTAGTGTGAAATTACAACCAAGATAATTAACTATACTCATTAGCTACAAAAACCCTTTATGTATTCTATCTATTTTTATTCATATTACTTCATCAATTAGACTTTCAAATAACAACGGCATATACAATTTTACCATCACTGCTTATCATTTGTTTTGGACTCTATTATGTCTAATAAATTCACCGTCAAGGTATTCTTTATCTACGTTAATTTCATCTTATGTAATTTTAAACTTTAGCAGTATTCTTTTCTATTGCTTGTTCTCAGTTTGAATTTTTAATAAGAAAGAACTGATAGAATTTTGTCAGGACCGACATATCGATGATTAAATGTATAGAATTGAAGGAAGTTTAGGTTACCTAACACAAATTTGACGGTTACACCACGTATGTACGAATAATAATTACTATCTTTTACACATAGTATTTTGTAACAAAGTTTAGTAATTGCCAAAGGAGGGATTTGGTTGTCTAAAATAAAAGATCTTTTAACCTATGAAGATTTTCTTATGAAGAAAATATTTAGTGCTAAAGAATACTGTTAGGAATGAAATACCTCAATTAGAAGATAGTGGATTACCTATTTTTCAAGAATCATGTTACACATGGATTCCCCACCTAAAATTATGCGCTTGTTATATTTATTTAGAAGTTTATTCAAAAGCTAAGCTATATAACGAATTAAAAAAAAAATATGTTCCTAATAGTTTTGCTGTAAAAGAATACGATCGGTTCTTACATGAAAAGCATGATGAATTCCCAGAAAATTAAACGTCAACTAACCCTCGATCCTCTATCATTTGGGGGTTAATTGACATTTATCTAATGAGTGCATTTTCCTTTAACTAAATCGGTATCGGAAGTTCTGTCATAGGCAGAAGGCGTGAATCTTCGATTGCTGCAGTCCGGTGTCCTATACCGGCTAGGTAGTCTTGATCACTAGAAAAAGCAAGAAACGACTGCACGCTGCTTTGGCGAATTAGCATGACAAGATCCCATCTTTCGTCTTCTGGACCGATAAGAAATTCTCCGCTATCACCAAGAAACATGACTTCTCCTCCACTTTCACGCAGAAATGGGAGCGTGTGTTCAATATAGCGGTTGAAAGCTTCGGCACCGCTAATTGGGACTTCTGATGCTAGCTCAGGATTGGCTGTGTAATCGGCAATATCACGAAAACGCAGCAGGTTCAGCATGATGATGCTACCCTCATAACCTTGTTGCATGAACCTCATGCCAGCACGTTGCGATGGTTCGATGTAACGAATGGTTTTAGTGTTCTTTGCACTCATTTTCTTCACTCCTTGACGTAATTTAAGTAAATAATAACAAAAGACATAAAATATGTCTATAATTTTGACGTATTTTATGTCTTATGTTTTATTCCCAAGCAAGAATATTTTATGAGTGCTCTATCCATTAGCTCGATAAGCTTTATTCCACAATATGGCCCTAAAATGAAGAAAAGCACTAATCCTTGTCACAGATTAGCGCCAGATTGTTAAGGCTCAGTTTACCTTACATAAACTAGGATTGTTCTACTAAAGTGTTCTTTCATCTACATTCCTTATAGCATGGATATTCTCTAATTGTTTCTTTACAACTTGAGTAAGTTGAACTTCAGCTTCATAAAATCCATATTGAGCGACACTTTTCATACACTTTCCCATCACTTCTTCAAGTAGGTGATTTGCATGATCTACATTACCCTCTATATAAGCAAGTATCGCCTCACTTCTTTTATAGCTAATAGGCTCTATTATTTTAGACATTTGCAAATGTAAGCTTTTAATGAATTGAAAATCAGGCTCTGGTTTTAGCAATGAATCAATTTGTTAACTATGAGTAATAAACTGTAAGTTCATTTTCGTTTTTTTTGTAATTGGAAGTTGTTTATACAATTCGATCGATTCAGATGCTTTGTAATAATTGTCCGTCACTAAGTGATAATAGAACAATAAATAAGCGTTTGTGATTGTATCAGATGAAACATCTACGTTTTGTGCCTCTTTAACCAATTGTTTATCCCAATCTATTGGATTTTTAGGAGACATCATTTCTTTCATTAATAAGAGCGTTGCTAAATGTGTTTCTGCCTCTTTTCCACCTTTTTGCAAGGAAAGGAGAATACTACCATCTGACCCTTGAAATGGGACTATGGTTGCGAAAAAAATGACTGTATTGAGAATCGTGAATATCATTGCTATTTCGTATTCTGTCATGTGCCATATTAATAAACTAATAATACTCGCAATGGCAGTTAGTATGGGACCACCTGCAACAAATATTTTATGTCGTTTCAGTAAATTAGTTAAGTTCTTCTCTGTTGGTACACAACTGGCAAGCCCGCCAAATGCCACCCAATTATTATTAGGTATAACTTTTAAATTTGGATTTCGTTCAATCGTTATTGGACCAACTGTCATAAATAGAAATTTGTATCCTGCAAGCTTCCCACCAATGACATGCCCTAGCTCATGGATGAATAACACGATTAATAAGTAGAAACTAAGGCTGATTAAATTGGTCATTTCAGCATAAGATGTAAATGATAAAGCAATAGCTATAACAATCGAGATTATACACACGTTTAACGGGGAGAAAAACTTGCTCATATGAGTCATTCCTTTATTATCCATTTTTATAACCTCTACTATACTATAAAGCCCCATCTAATAACTATTAACCACAACGGGAGTTGTGTTAATATAACAACAAAGAATATTTAGGCAGTCCTTGAGGTGATGGTGGAACTACTTTACACTTACAATTTTTATCTTTCATTAGTAATATCACCTTCTATAAAAGGTTAGGCATACAGCTATAATGTGACAACAGTGAACAGGTGTCTATTGTACATCCTCCAACAAATTTAGATAGCCAAATGTTATTTAAGTTTTTAACAATATATTCTAGCGTATAAATTGGTTGTTGTAGATTAGCATGTCGCTTTCTAGTAAACAAGGAAAGTACATAGACCATTAGCTGTATAAAATAGTTACCATTTTCCAAAACCTTTTTACATATGGGCTCCTCACCTTGTTATACAGCTGCTATTTTCATTTATTGAAAGATTACACAAAAGTGAAGTTGCATTTTATACTTTTATTTTTACAAATTTTCTTTTTCCCACCTGTAGTATCATACCATCTTCGATATCTACTAAAAGGTTAGAGTCATTGACCTTAATGGTGTTAATCCTAATCCCACCATTTTTAATCATTCTTCTAGCCTCACTTTTGGAGTACTGCATCTTTAATTTAACCAGTAATTCAACTATTGGTACCTTCAGAGATTCATTCCACTTTACTTCTGGAATGTCTTTAGGAATTGAACCTTTTTGGAACACTGTTCTAAAATGTTCTTCTGCTTTTTCAGCAGCTTCATTACCATGAAATATATCTACTATAGTTTTACTTAAGTAGATTTTCGCATCCCTTGGATGGAGGGAACCGTCTTTTAACCCTTGAGATATTTGTTGCTTTTCGTCTATTGATAAGTCCGTTACTAGGTTAAAGTATTTGAGAATTAAACTATCAGGTATAGACATTGTTTTTCCGAACATTTGGCTAGGTTCTTCTTCAATACCTATATAATTATTCTTTGATTTTGACATCTTTTCTACACCATCTAACCCTTCTAGCAATGGGAGCATCATCACCACTTGCTTCTCTTTTTCATAATGCTCTTGTAGATGCCTTCCCATCAAAACGTTAAAATGTTGATCAGTTCCGCCTAACTCTACATCACTTTCTAAAACTACTGAATCATAGCCTTGCATGAGAGGGTAGAAAAATTCATGAAGGGAAATAGGTTTTCCTGTAGATATTCGATTAGAAAAATCATTTCTTTCAATTAAACGTGCCACGGTTATTTTTGCTGAAAGATGAATGATATCTTCAAAATTCAGAGATGAAAGCCATTTTGCATTGTAATATAACTCTACTTTATCCATATCTAACACTTTACTGAATTGCTCAAAATACGTTTTTGCATTTTTCTTTACCTCTTCATTTGTTAATTGCTTTCTTACTGCAGATTTACCAGTTGGATCTCCTATTTTCCCAGTAAAATCACCTATAATTAATTGGACGATGTGGCCGTTATCTTGAAATTGTTTCAATTTATTCAATACGACAGTATGCCCTAAATGAACATCAGGAGCAGAAGGATCTAAACCTAATTTAATTTTTAATGGTTCATTCTTTAATAAAGACCTTGAGAGTTTGTCTTTCAGCTCTGCTTCCGGAATAATTTCTTCAACCCCATTTTTGTAAATTCTCAGCTGCCTCTCAACCTCCATTGTTTGTTCATTCGTAAGCCTCTTGAAATTATCCATTTTTTTCCTCCTTTAAATATAAAAAACCACGCCCCTTATAAAGGGACGTGGTTAACGCGGTACCACCCTTAATTGAAGATATATCTTCCACTTAAATCGAATAACGGCTCATCCGTCCTTTGCTAAAATGTGTTCACAAAGAAAGTTCAAGGAGGTAATTCGTTCTTATCTTTGTTCTGATTTTCACCCACCATCAGATCTCTAAATACAGGGAGATAATAACTACTTTGTCCTATCATAACTTATATCTTATTCTGATTTTTAATTATTTTACAGAATATAGAATGATTTAGCAACCTTTCTTTTTATCCCAATTATAATTTTTTTCACCCAACCTAACAAAATAAACACAATGATATCATAAAGGCAGGAAACCACATATAAGGTTCCTGCCCTATCTTGTTAAAATGATCTAGGAAAAAACCTCAATGTGTGTTGAGCTTTATGATATATTATTTCTCCTCGACTGTAAGAGATTTTACATTATTGTTTCCAACAGGATTATCACTTAGGTCTTTATCGCTCACTGTAAATAATTGACTTGTTCCCCCAAAATTAGTTTTTGTAAACAAAGTCGCTTTGTAATCCCCGACAATATATATTGAGGATAATGAACCTTCTGTAATTCCAACTTCCTCTGTAGTAGAATAAGCCCCTATTTTAGTAATCCTTTTATACGTATTTAGTGGATTATAGTTTTTATCTTTAAATAAATAAACTCCTTTTGGTAATATCATAAAAGAAGAAACTTGGTTTTTGCCAACATTTGAACCAGATAGCCACTTTGAACCATCTTTATACGAAGACATATTCCCCTCATAATTCATATGTTCATATAATACAGCAGCCCAATCTCCGATAACGAGTACTGAACTTAATGCATCATTAGGAAAGCCACCTTCACATCCATCCTTAGTAATTAATCCACACAATAACCAATTATTATACCTATTGTGCTCTCCTTTGAAGTTTTTATCTTTAAAGAAGTGAACACCTTCACCTTTTACTATTTTGATAGCTGATGCTCGATTATCACCTATAGCTCTATCATCTAACGTTTTGTCCCCGCCATCATTAAACCAAGAAACTTCACCATCATACCCTTTATATTGATAGGTTATAAGTGCATACGGTCCAACTACCTTTACTGAAGATAAATCATCATTTGGAAAGCCAATATCTGCTTGAATATCATCAAATGATGATATACCATCATTATTTCTAGATTTATACAGCATGTCACCCATATACTGTGAGCCTGTAAAAAGATAAATACCATCTTTCTTTTCTTGCACCTCTAGAGATGAAACCGTATTAGCGCCTATTTCTTTTGAATCTAAGTCACGGAAAGTCGCATTACCAAATATCGTTTGAGTTAAACCACCATAACTTTTATCTTTGTGTAGTGTAACATATACATCTCCTCTTACTAATATAGATGATAGGCTATTATTCGGAAAATCTATTGAACTCACATCAGATACTTTTTGACCTTTACTGACTGCAACACACTCGCCGTTAAATCCTGTTTTAGTAAATAGAAATGCAGTTTCTGTTACAGCAAAGTTATTAGCTATTTTAGAAGTTGGTGATTTAATTAATTTATCATTATATAAAACTTCCTTCATTATATAAAAATCTACATTGTCATTTTCAACTAATACATCGTATAATTCAGCTGAAATATTCACTGAAGCATCAGTACCTTCAAATGCTCCTACTTCTTCACCGCCTGCATCAGGATTACCAATATATACTCTATAATATGTTCTCTCTCCAGCTGGTAGTTGATCATCTTCCCAAGAAAAAGGAATAGAGCAGCTAGTTTGAACAATATCTCTTAACGATGCGGCTGTTAATTCGACTTTCCCAAAAACTTCATTACTTGGTCGTGATACCGTTTTATATAATGTTCTATTATCAAAAAGGGTATCTTCATGATAAGACTTGATCCAATAAACATTATTTTTTTCTGGTTCTACATTCACATCTAACCAGCTCGTAACAGTTGGGTCTTGAATGAGTGCGGCGATACTATCATTTTTATATACGATAAAGCCGTCTACATTCGGATCAGAAGTTTGATCCCAAGACAAAGTTGTCGTCAAGTCAGCAAATGATGAATCTACACGTACGTTTGATGGTACTTCTAAAAGAGAATCTTCTGGATAAATTGGTACTTCCATCGTTGCGTAGCCTTTATTGACCATTTTGATAACATAAGAATTTTTATCAGGTCTAAGGCCATAATCGTCTAAGTCATTTTCAAACGCTTTGCTAAGTTCATGAAAATGATTAGCTTGCGTAAAATTAACTTTAGATTGCGTAACTAAGTTATAAACTGCCCATTTATATGGATTTGCACCAGCTATTGTTCCAAAAGGCTTAGTAAAAGTTTCTGTATTAGCCTCATTTATCGTTCTAGAAAACGCATAGCTTCTTGAATCAGAGTAATTATAATTTAAGCTCACGCCTACTTTAAATTCTACTGCAAAAGCTTTGCTAGTAAATTCAGTTGAAATACCTAAGCCAAACCCATGAGTAAGTGTTGCCATTTCCTGCTGTGACTCAGTCAACCCATAAGATCTTTGAAAACTAGCCGTAGCAGGTCCACCCGTCTTCTCATTTCCATATGCAGCTCTCTCCCACCATTCCTCTATATCTAATGTCAATCCCTCAGCAAAATATGAGTTTTTGTCCAATAATAAAGTAATTTCTCTAGGGGTACCAACAGGAAAAGCAGAATTTAATAACCCATTATCAGGACTATATATTGCTCTGAACGTGTCAATATTTGGATCATATTTATCTAACGCATTATTTAGAACACTTAATGACTCGCCTGCAAGCTTCTCATAATATTCCGCATTGTAATAATGATCGTTATAACCAGGATCTATGATAAAATTTATCGGAATATACTCAAATGGTTCAATTCCATGAAATATTGTTCGATTTTCATATGTGTCGAATGGAAAAGCCTCGTTGTCATCAAGCGCAGGAACAATTAATTCTGGTTCCACATAACCGCTGCTGTTTCCCCTGTCTCCCACCTCTTGTACAGTAGTAGGATCTGTTTTTAGCGATTTCGAAATAGATCCAGATGCAGCAGAATCATCAGGTAAATATAATTGATATGTACCTCTATCAATTACTTCATATCCTGGAGGTGCTTCTAGCTCTTCACTTTCATCATCTACAGCACCTAATACATTTGGAGGAATAAAAACAAATAATAACAGGAAAAAAATGATGTTTATCGAATATTTAGTCGAACTGCTTACTATACTTTTCATAATCTCACCATCTTTTCAATTATTTTGGGCTAAAGGTATTACCTTAGGCTATTTTCGTAAACCTTTTGCTATTGAAACCAATTTAGAGTATTAGCAAGTAAATTTATGCATATGACGTTTTTAACAATGAGAAAGATGCCACTCACTACACTAGGTATATACTCACTTATTTCATAGTTCGTATAACAATGCGAAAACGGCCTCGAATGACGAAGGAAAACTAATTGTGAAGTATAGCTACTAATCACCTCCTTAAATTAAATAATAAAACTCGTTAAAACTTGATAGATTAATAGAGAGAATAACAACTGTAGTAATGAGGAATTAATCATTTGACTAAATCATACAAAATTCGATATATTTCAACAAATTCGATTTTCGACTGTATAAGCCTATTTTAGTGAGGAAATGATCTGTTTTCAGCTTGGTGAATAGAATCGGGGCTGTTTGAATAAATATATTGATGTACTGACAATAAAGCGCATAGTTTTGGACAGTAAATATAGTTGTTCATACAGTAAAATACCTAGTTTGAACAGTAAACTTGTTTGTACGGACAGTAAAGCACCTAGGTTGGACAGTAAACATAGCTTTTACGACAGTAAAACACCTAGTTTGGACAGTAAACATAGTTTTTACGACAGTAAAACACCTAGTTTGGACAGTAAACATAGTTTTTACGACAGTATAGCGCCTAGTTTGGACAGTAAACATGTTTGTTCCGACAGTGAATCACCCAATTTTAATAATAAGCATGGTTGTTCGGACAATTTCATTCTAAAAAATGGTAAAATAGTTTTATATTTATCTAAGGAGGTATTTATAATGTTATATTTATCTAACGAGGCATCTATAATGTTAGCCCTAATACCGCTTGGACTTGGAACTTTATTAATAGTTTTATACCCTATAATCAACAAGGAAAGTAAGATTTTTGCAAGGATTAGTTTTATTATGGGTGCATTAATCATATTGATCCTTTTGTATATTGTAGTTTCACCTCATATTGTTATAACTTATAATTGATTTATTTCTTAATCTAGTAGGAGGATTACAGATGATGGAAATGAGTAGATTTTATACGCATTGGAGTAATAGATCGTGTTTCATGATGCATGCGAACAAATATAAAAAACTCACCAAATAGAGGAGAGTTTTTTACATTTTATATTAATCAATCAAAAAAATAATGGTTCTTCTAAATGATCCCCTTTTCTGATGAAAAGATGATTTCATCCATTATAGTATTTTCCATTCTTCCTTCATCATATTAATTGCAGTTCTAAATTAGTCTCAATAGCAACAAAGCTTACGAAAAAAGCCTTTTATTACTATTTATTTTTTTATATGATCAGGACCAACATGTATTTCAACATTATACATTGTCTTATTAAATCCGTGTGGGAAGCCTCGTTCTAATTGTTGATATGTGAAGTATGGCTTTTCAAGACCTTCTTCTACAACTACTCTATAAAATCCCCCACCAACTTTATCTTCCTTTAATTCATTATCAACATAATAGAACCTTACAGGTTGCACTTCACCAGCAACCTCTTGAGTGTAATATCGTTTATATTTGTCGATAATCTCTTCGTCTTCCTCGGCTTTTACAACTAGTTCTTCACTATATTGAATCTCTTCAATATCTTGGGTCAGCACCTCTAAATTATTAATATAAGGTAAGACGTAGTCTTGCTCCCAATCTTCCATTCTACCAGGAAATTCTTCATCATTGGCAAGCGCTTTTTCATAATCAAAAAAGTGTACAACTGATAAAGCGACCACTAGTACAGCACCTATGATAAAATGGCTCTTTATTCTTTTTACACGGTTAGAGCCTGCTAATAATGCAATATACAATAATAAGATAATGACTAATACAATCACTGTTTGCCAAGGTTTCAATAAATCCACAGCTTGCAACTGGATCTGTGAACCAACCTCTATAATTTTATCAACTGTCAATTTCTCTCTCTCCTTTTTGGAAACGACACCCCCAACACGTTAACGCATTAACGTGGCGGTGGTCATGCCCCGAGTTTTGCTGTAGCCTTCTTTTGTCTTTGTAACTTCTAATATTGCGGGCATGGCATTTTTTAATTCTTGGACGTGCGATATGACTCCAATCATACGTCCAGTTTGCTGTAATTCAACGAGTGTGTCGATAGCTTTATGAAGTGCCTCTTCATCAAGTGATCCAAAGCCCTCGTCAATAAACATCGTTTCGATTGAAATTCCACCTTCGTACGATTGAATAACGTCAGTCATACCTAAAGCTAAACATAAAGACGCATTAAATTTTTCTCCACCTGATAAGGATTTCACATCTCGCTTTTGTCCCGTGTAAGTATCATAAACATCTAACCCTAACCCACTTTGTTTACCTCGTTTTTCTAAACGTTCACTACGAACAAGGTAATATTGCCCATACGAGAGTTGCTTTAATCGCTCATTGGCAGCAAGAATGATTTGCTCTAAAAATTCAATCTGTAAGTATCTTTCAAATGAGATTTTCTTTTCATTATCTCCACGAACAACGTTATACAGATCACTCATCAGACCTAGTTCTTGTTCGGCACCTTGTTCAGCTTCACTCGATTCAACAATTAATTGTTTTAACTTCTGTGCCTCCATCTTGTAATATTCTGATGTTTGCAAAGATTTCCTCACTAATTCAGTTTGTCCTTTTAACTCCATAACACGTTGTTCTAGTATCTCTACGTTACTTCGTTCTTTTCCAGCAAGCTCCTTGTCGAGCTCTTCGACTTGCTTTCTTGTAGTATTTAGTGCCACATGGAAGCTTTCGATTTCGTCCTTTAATTTCTTCATAGCGTCCTTATTACGCTTTGCACTCAAATAGACTTGATCATTCTCAAAATTTGCTAGACGTAATTCAGTGTAAAATGTTTGTTCAGTTTTTTCAAGCTTTGTTTTTGCTTTTGCTAACTGATCCGTTACATTTACCACATTAACGTTAGCTGTTACAACATTTTCATTAGCTTGTTTAAATTGGTCTTGTACCAATTTCCACTTATGCATAAGACGATTCTTTTCATTAGCAACTTTAGTTATATTGGCTTGAAGCTTTTCTACAGAACGAACCTCTTCACTCACTTTTGTTATATTTTGTTGTAAAAGTTCTTCCTCTGTCCCATATTTTATTGTAACGTCTTGATATCGTTGTTCAGCTTGCGTCCTTTTCTCTTCTTCTTGTTGAAGAGAAATCTCAAGCCTATCATATTCTTTTTTATATTTAGCTACAATTTTTTGGTCCTGATCTAGTTGCTCTACTTCAGCTTTTAATAGTTTTCCTTGAATCACTAATTGATCATATTGCTCTTGCAATTGGTCTATAGAAAACCCATAATGCTCAATTTGTTCCTTTTTCTCTTCAAGCTGTATACGTAAATTTTCATAAACCGCTTTTGCATTCAAATACGTTGTTTCACATAAATTTTTTTCTTTTTTATGCGATTCAAGCTGCTCTTTTGTAGTCATACCTTCACTTAATAACGCTTTACTCGGATGCTCAATACTACCACAAACAGGGCACGGTTCTTCTGGTTTTAACCTTAAAGCTAGTAAACTAGCTTGTCCATCTATCCACTGCTTTTCTAATTGACTATAAACTTGGTTAACGTATTCATACTTTTTAAAGCTCTGTGTCATTTTATTATATGCTTGTTTACCTTGTAAAACGAGCTGGAGATATTCATTGACAGCCTTAGATTGCTCTCTTAAATACAACAATTGTTTATGTTTGTCAGGCAAAGAATCAACCTTCGATTCAAGCATTCGAATTTGTTCAAAGAGCTCCGTTTTTTTCAGGGAATTTGATTTATGTTGATTTTTAAGTTCATTAAGCTGGCTGCTTAAATGTTTTAGCTCACGACTCAATCCGCTTACTAATTGTTGTTTAGCATCAAGTTCTTGTACAGTAGGTATTAAATCGTGAAGACGGTTTAACTCTATTGATAAAGCTTCACGGATACGGTCTTTTTCTTGCTCCTGCTCATAATCTGTTTTCACTTGATCGAATAGTTGTTTAGTGCTCTCTAACTTCTCTGTAATAGCTGTAAGCTCATTCTCCTTATCGTGAACTTCTAGTTTTACCGTTTTTACTTGTTGTTCAATAACTTGGAGCTGTTCAGCTTGAGTAGCAAGCTCTAATTCATCCACTTTTAATTTTATATTTCGCTCTTGACCTAATAGATTTGAGAGCTCTAATTTTTTTGTATTAAGCAAATCCAAACGTTCATTGACTACCTTGCCACGGTGTAGCAGCTCATAGGTTTCATCATATTTTTGTTGTTCTGTCTTTTGCTTTAGCAATAGTGTGTTTGATTCCTTGTCAAATTCATCAATTTCTTGATCTAATGCTGATAGAATTTGATGCGTATTAATATGCTCTTCTTTTAGAAGTTCCGTTAGTTTAGATCCTTCACGATCACGCAATAACCCTTTTAGCTGATCAATATACAAGCTTCGTTCATTCAACTTGTTCATGTATGTTAGCTCAATTTCTTTTTTCATCTCTCTCAATCGATCAGCTATGCGTTTAAATGAATCAGTTTTAAAGATGCGTCTAAGTATTTCTTCTTTATTTTCTGTTTCTGATGTTAATAATTTACGGAATTCTCCTTGTGGTAGCATAACAATTTGTCGAAACTGGTCTCTCGTTAAGCCGATGATTTGTTCAAGCCTGTTATTTACGTCAGTAACTTTAAAACGATCTACACATGGAATTTCTTCACCACTAGTTAATTGCTCATATAATTCATAACGCTCACCTGTTGGTGTCTTGTTACCTTCCTTGACATGTGATAGCTGTCGAAGGATACGAAATTGCTTATCCCTAAGTTGAAACACTAATTCTACTGAAGTATGTGTATCATCATCTGCAAAATGACTTCGTAACATTTTCGTATCTTGACGTTCCTGTCCACTTGCCTCTCCATATAAAGCAAAACAAATGGCATCAAAGATCGTTGTCTTTCCTGCTCCTGTACTTCCGGAAATAACAAACAACCTTTGCTCACCTAATTTAGTAAAATCAATTACTTCTCTATCCTTATATGGACCGAATGCGCTTATAGTTAAAGTAATTGGCTTCATGTCCGTTCTCCTTCCGCTCGGAGAATATGTTGTAGTACATCACGAAATAAATTTTCCGTATCTTGCTTCACTTCTGTACCTTTAACATCTGTATAAAAAGCTTTGAAAAGTGATAACTCGTCCATTTGTGTCCGTTGATTATTTTTTTTCTGTGTACCCTCTGGCGTACTTGGTGTACTTTGCTTTTGCTCAATATGCATAGCATTAGGATAAACAGCACGAATTTTTTCCATCGGAAATAGTACCGGATGATCATCTAGCAATCTAACAAACACATAATCTTCATTTTTGTCTTGTAATTGGATATCCTTCATATACCCTTCTATCGTTCGCATATCACGCCGAGGCGAAAATACTCTCTTTTCTATCGATGTATTACCTACATCATCCATCTCGACGATATAAAACCCTTTGTTGTGTGTCTCTTCAGAAATCGAGTATTTTAATGGTGATCCTGCATACCTTATTTTATCATTGCCAACTTTGTGTGCTTGATGTAAATGACCAAAAGCACTGTAATGAAAATGTGAAAAATAACTTGCATTCACTTGCTCAGCTCCACCAATTGCTAGTGGACGCTCCGAATCACTTGTATTTTCTTCTTTTTCACCTTTTGGTGTGACAAAATGATGTCCAATAAATACATGCCTGGCCTTATTATCCATTTGTTCAGTTATTTGGGTTACAATAGCTTCCATAGCATCATCGTGACTTCGAATTTCTTCATTTTTTAACAAGTGTTTGACAACGCCAGGTTCAGCATAAGGTACTAAATGGAAATGAACTTCACCGAATTCATCTCTTATAATCACTGGTTCTATCTTTTCAGAAAGATGCCCGACAATATGTAGTCCAGCTGCTTTCAACACACTGCTTGCAAAATGTAGTCTACCAGGGCTATCATGATTCCCTGCAATCGCTAAAACTGGAGTTTGTAAATCTATTATAATTCTCCTTAATATTTCATCTAACAGTTGAACTGCTTCTGTAGGAGGCACAGCACGATCATAGACATCACCAGCTATAATTACAGCATCTGGTCGTTCTTGATCAACTGCTTCAATTAATTGATTTAGCACATATTCTTGATCCTCAGTCATATAAACACCTTGAACTAATTTACCTAAGTGCCAATCAGCTGTATGAAAAAATTTCATCTATTACACCTGCCTCATTAAACTCTTCTTCTATTATATTCTTAAAAAGTAGTATAGTAAATTCTAGATTATCTTGTGGTATCCATATCGGATGTTGATTCATTTATTTCTTATCTAAAGAACCACTTCACTTTTGTTGTTCAGTAATTAAATCCATATAAAACAATAAGTTAACTTTCAATCTATATATCAAATATTTTAATAATTTGTTCCATAATAGTGTTATAATGGAAGTAATACAATAGTTGGTACTCAAGGGTGTGAAGGCTGAACCCGTCATTCCATATTGGAGAGGGGGTGATGCCTTGACGGTATATGAAGCGGTGAGCTTAATGGTCTCTTTTGGGATTCTCATCATCGCGATACTGTCTTTCGATAACAAGAAATAACCACCCTTGAGCTTGTCGGCAAAGTAGGGTGGGTTATATCATCCGCTGCCTTCCCCTTTGAAGGGAAAACTATTGTATGAGCAGACTGTTGGTGTTCAAGCACCTATAGTCTGCTTTCATTTGTATTAAAATTATCTATCCAATTATAATATAGCATATCTTAGTGTAAATTTCATCCATTTATTAGTTTGACTGTTTAACTAGCATTCGTAGCAATTTTGCCGTACATGAGGACGATGATCGTTCCTTGCCTTCTCTTTTCTCAGTGTTTCAATGATTATTGTGTATTCTTAAGCTGTCTTCGCAACATGAGCTATACACGAATATAACAGGCATTCGGTTAGCTTTTTTCTGTAGATTACAAAAATCATATGATATTCATCAGTTACTCATATGTGAGTGAAAAAAGCAATAAAGTTTACAATAAGAGCCTTTACTTACTAAGTAAAACAACTTTCATACGAAACATTTAGTGAAAACTGCTAAGTTTTTTAACGATGAAAATTGTAAAAAACTTGTTTTGCTATCGTTATTTTATACAAATAACAATAATTCTATGACAAGAGCCGATATAATTTTTAATAGTAATATCTTATACATTTAATTATGAAAATATCTTTATAACAAAGGTTGTTCTAATTCTTTTTCTAACACTACACCCTTTTTAAGGATGTACAAATGTATAAAACCGTACAGGGCAGAACTAGTTAATAAGATTCCTGCAAAAATATACACATATTTTACACCAATCCAATCTGCAAATAGACTAATTCCTAACATAGAGACAATAGAAATAAATTGCATAAGTGTAGATTTCGCAGCCATGACCTTCGTTAACGTTCTTTCGTCAGCACTATTTTGAGTCATTGTTACTTGTGCCATATCACGCATTTGATAAGCTGGTCCCATTAATACAACTAATAGCAGCGCTAAATAAGCATTAGTAATTAAACCATACGTGAATGTCAGCATTCCAAATAAACATGCCCCAGTTATCATAAATATCGTTAAGTTCCCTTGTATCCTTGTAGATAGTTTATATATAAGTATCCCACCTATGATTGCACCTAAATAATAACCACTATTAATATACCCCCACCATGCTTCTCCTTTATTCAATACTTCATAGGCATAGGCAATAGTAATTGGTCCAATCCATATAGTTCCTACCCATGCCTCAATTAAATCCATCGTAACGATAACCCTTAAGCCTTGATGCTTAAATAAGTATTTCCACCCCTCTGTGATACGGACAACAAAGGGCTCACGTTTAGTATCGTTCATGACAGCTTGTATATTTATTGTTACTAATGACAATAAGGATAATAATATCAACAAAAATGTTAAGCCTAATGTTACATATAGTCCAACAAACTGTAGTAATATTCCACCAATCGACCATCCAGCTAATAAAAATGTTTGATCTACAGTAGCTAGTAAACTATTTGCACGTACTCTATTGTCTTCTGCTACTGCAGATCGTACGAGGGTAGATTTAATTGGACCAAACCAACCATTAAAAAAAGAAATAACTGTCAAAGTACTAAATAGTAACAACAAGATCGGCACGGTATATTCTTGGACCAATAACACTGCCAATACAATAATGAATGGCAGTTGAATACTTTGAGCAAATATAAGAATCGATCTTAATGCAAATTTATCAGAAATTGATGGTAGCAAAAATGCACTGATTAACCTTGAAGCTAGACTCAAAACTGTAACCAACGCAGATAATGTAGTTGAACCCGTCTCCTTGAATATCGTCATAACAACAGCCATTGTATATAATGAGAAACCCAAGTTTGTAGACGTTTGACTTATAAGTAATGCATAAAAACTTTTATTCATATAAACCACCTTGCTTTTTCTACGCTTAACAGAATAGGTAAATTATAGCATAGTGGTACTGAATAGCTTCATAAATAAGGTTGATCATTATATACGACTTTAGTCTTATAAGCACAGATTATGCTTTCTTTGATTTTATCAGTGGATCTTTCTTTGCTTTTATCAGTGGATACAAGCTTAGCAAACATAAAATGATCGTAGCTATGTGAGGAACCGCAAATAAATAGTGAGCAACAAAGCTGTTTGAAGGTGTACCGTCAGATATGCTAATCCCGTAATATGAAAACCAAAGATATATTGGCAATAATTGAAGTAAAACAATTATGTGTAAAATGAAGCTATTAATGACTTTTAAGCGTTTTGTCTTATCCTCCAGCAGCTCAAAAAAAATACTTAAGCCACCTAAAAGCGCAAGAAGAAGCCCCCATGTAATGACTTCAGATTCAACTTGACCAAATAATCCTGACATATATATAAATCCAACGAAACATGTAAGAACTCCTGAACTTATGCTTAGTTTACTCAAATTATGAGCTCCTTTTATTATCTCCTAAACATTTTATATCATATTAACATCATTATATTATGCGATCACTTCAGCAATGAAGCGTCCCCTTTCGCTTTAACTGTCTCCTTCTTTATGTTGACAAACAATCGTGGACATATTAATACGTCCATAAGATAGCAAAACAAGTAACGAAAAGAGTTCCTTCATAGACATTCCACCTTATATCCATTCAACTTAACGCTGAAAAACCATTCTTGTTAACTAATTTTACTGTCTATAGGAAAAGCTATCATTATTTGCACTGTATTTAATTAAATATTCCCAGTTTTTTCATTTAAGTCTTTTAAAACTTTTTCAACATCCATTTCGTTAAACTAGCTGAGGTGAACAAATTTGCTAACCGATAAAGAGCTCATAAAAGATATTCAAGCAGGGAATCAAGCATCCATGGAAGTACTCGTAAAAAGACATTATAAAGTAGTATATGCCTTTGTTTATCGGAAAATTGGCGATAAAGAAACCGCTTATGATTTAACACAAGAAATTTTCATAAAAATGATGAAAAGCATTCATAGTTACTCATCGAAAGCCCAGTTCCAAACATGGCTTTTAACGATAGCTGTGAATCATTGTCGAGATTTTTTTCGTTCAAAATCCTATCAGCAGTCATCACAGACAGAAGAATTTGATGAGAGCTTTCAGTCGAATAAAAATGAAGGTGTGCATTATATTTTTGAGAGAAGTGAGAACAGAAAAATGATCAAAAGTGCAATTCACGAACTTCCAGAATTTCAAAGTGAAGCAATATTATTAAAGTACTTCCATGACATGAAAATTAAAGAAATTGCACAGGTGACAAATACGAATGTCTCAACCGTAAAATCAAGACTAAAGCAAGGTATGGCAAAATTAAAAATGATTCTAGAAAGGAGTGGTTCGTTTGAGCAGCAGGGATGACATAAATCTTCAAATTAACAAAGAGCTTGAACACTTCAGTACATTAGATGATTTTTCAGTTGAGTTTCCGAGTGAGGATGAAATGTATCAAACAATTGAGACTCTTAGACAGTATGTGCCTGAAAAACAGCAAAAAAGCAAATTAGATAAATTGGCAGAGTTGCTGCGCCTATCAACAAAGGAGATATTCTTTATTGATAAATCATTTTGGATTACGAATCTCACTTTTTTCCTAATTGGTTTTTTGCTTACGATAAACACATCCGGTAATCCATATTTTGCAATTATGTTACTTTCTCCCGTACCTTTTCTATTAGGACTGCTAGAGGTCTTTAAAGGTAGAGATAGAGACTTTCTAGAATTAGAATTAACGTGCAAATATAACGCTCAACAGCTGGTGCTGTCTAAAATGGTCGTCACCGGTGTGTACAATTTCATTCTCATGGTATTTCTTATTACATTATTAAGTTTCACTGGGGATGGACAAATATTGCTTACGAAGGTACTCATGTATTGGATCCTTCCGTTTACTGTTGTAGCATCATTTGGGTTGTTATTAGCCTCTAAATTAAAAGGGCAAATTGCAGCACCGTTAACAGTCATATTGTGGATAAGCTTCGTTGGAATCTACATGAGTAATGAACAACTCATAACATACATGGAATCTAGACCAGTCATCATTTATATTATCGCTTTTTTATTAGCAGTAACATTATTTATATTTCTAATCAAAAAAATAACGAGAGGTGTTTCCCTTGAATTTAACAATTGAAAATGTAACTAAACAGTTTGGAGATAAATTTGCAGTAAACAATGTGTCATTTAATTTAACAGCAGGTGTTTACGGTTTTTTAGGTGCAAACGGAGCTGGTAAAACAACATTAATGCGCATGCTCGTGACACTTATTAAACCGACTTCTGGGCGAATTTTATATAACGGTAAGGATATTGAAGTGTTGGATGAAAAATATCGTGATGTACTCGGCTATTTGCCTCAGTACATTGGCTTATATAAGACCTTTTCAGCTGAGAAATATTTAATGTACATTGCTTCATTAAAAGGAATTGAGAAGAATACAGCAAGGAAAAAGATTGATGATCTATTAGAGGTTGTTAATTTAACCGAGCACCGGAAAAGAAAGGTTGGCAAATTTTCAGGTGGAATGAAACAACGTCTAGGTATTGCACAAGCACTATTAAACGATCCAAAAGTGTTAATCGTTGATGAACCAACCGCAGGACTCGATCCGAAAGAACGAATTAGATTTAGAAATTTATTGTCTTCTATTTCTAAAGATCGGATCGTGCTGTTATCAACCCATATCGTCTCAGATATCGAATTCATAGCAAAGGAAATACTCGTGTTAAAGGCTGGTCAGCTTATTCAAAAAGAAAAGCCTGATGAGCTGCTCGAGCAAATCCAAGGATATGTATGGACCGTGAATGTCCCAGAAAATGAGGTTCAAGCATTCCAAGCAAAATACAAGGTGGGAAATATAATTCGTCAACAAAATGAAATTGGACTTAGAATCATTTCTGAAACCAAACCAGATGAAAGGGCAGTTTCAGCACAGCCTAATCTAGAGGATCTATATTTATACTATTTTGATCAGGAGACAGCACAGTGAAACAACTATTGAAGTTTGAGCTATATAAAATATTTAGACAAAAGGGAATTTACATTGTAATGGTACTCATGTTTCTTCTATTTAGCCTCGTAATGGTAAGTGAATCTAGAAATGTTTCACCGAAAGCAGACACGTACACGACTGAGGTCAAGGAAGAACTTAACACATTTGCTCAAGAGTGGGAAGGGAACTTAACTAGTGAGAAAGTTGAGGAAGCTACTCAAACCTTAGACTCTTTACCTTATGCAAATACACCAACAAGCTCCTTAACTAACGAAGAACTTGCGAAGTATAATATCGTTCAACAAATTTTATTTAATGATAATACTACGCGTGACATTAAATCGAAAATAACAGAACTAGAAATAAAGTTAGACAAATTATCAGAAAATGATATTTCTTATAAAACAGCTCTATTAAAAATTAATATGTTAAATCATTTGAAATTAGATACCTTTCAGTATAATCAAGGGCCAATAAACACGATAGATTTTGTTGAAAGGTTTGCTCCATATTTTACTGGAATCTTGATGTTAATTGGACTAGCTTCTATTTTTGTCAATGAAACGAATACAGGAATGGATCAGTTAATATATAGCTCAACTTATGGTCGCCAAAAAGGTGTCACAGCTAAAATAATCGCTTCATTAGTTTATGTATTATTCTTAACAACTGTATGGGTCATGTTCAATATAGTCATGAATTCATATATTTATGGGAATATTGGGTGGAATTCACCTATTCAATTTTTAAGATATCCAGAATCACCATATACTTTAACTGCTATCGAATATTTCTTTAGCCAGATCGGCATTCATCTACTAGTAGCATTTGCGTTTATGACGTTTGTATTAACTGTCTCTGCCATAACAAAAAGCACTTTAGTTTCGTTTATCATTAGTGCAGTAACCTTTTTATTACCGACAATTAACCTTGGTGTTCCTTATTGGGAATACGTGAAACAGTATAGCTTTTCAAATTTCATGACTGCACCAGAATTCACAAAACCATTTCATGCTCTAAACTTATTCGGTGTTCCTGTATTAGATCCAATTGTGAACTATCCTTTAGTTGCTTTATTTACTGTTATGTTTATGATGATGCTTTACAAAGCGATTAAAAACAAGCAAGTAGCATAATTTATATACGAGAAAAGATTTACCTGGATAAATATGCTCTCATTCTACTAATCTATAAGCTAAAAACCAGAGATGAATGAAGATCATCTCTGGTTTTTAATCATATAAGTTGTCATCATTCGTGTTACAAGTTACTTACAATCTAATAATTTATTATAGATGCGCTGGGTAGCCTGTAATTGTTTGAATAGATTTGTATAACGGCATTAATTTTGTGTACATCTTCTTATATACTTCCCGATACAATTGATCATATAACTCAACATTTTCTTTTAGTGGTTCGAAAACATCTCCGTCTTTAGTCATATTATTAACAGCATCTTCAACAGTAGAATAAATTCCCGCTCCCATGGCTCCCAAAATAGCTGCTCCTAATCCTGATGATTCGCTCACAGTAGGGCGTTTAGCAGGTAAATTAAATATATCAGCAGTTATTTGCAGCATTTTGTCACTTTTAGATCCACCACCACAAACAACGAGTTCTGTCATCGGAATCTTTGTCCGTTTTTCGATCCTCTCTCTACCTTCACGTAAAGAATATGCCAAACCTTCTAATAATGCCCTATAAAAGTGACCTTTAGTGTGCACACCACCAAATCCGATCACTGCACCCTTTGCATCTGGACCTGGGTATCTAATTCCTGGAGACCAAAATGGTTGTAGTACTAACCCCATTGAACCAGGAGGAACATCTGCTACTAAATCATCTAATAACTCCTCTACAGCAACGCCCGCCTCATTCGCTAGCATCATTTCTTCATTTGCAAATTGCTCCTTAAACCATGAAACCATCCAAAATCCTCGATACGTTTGTACTTCTAAATTATATTGCCCTTGAGCGGCGCTAGGGTATGGTGGAATCAATTTAATTGGTTCCAAATATTTGTTGGAATTCACATTTATTGTTGCTGTTGTCCCATATCCAACACTCCCTCTATGTGGAGCTAGGCAGCCTGTCGCTAATACTTCACATGCCTTATCAGTTGCCCCTGCTATGACCGGCAAGCCCGCAGGAAGTCCTGTTTCTGCAGCTGCTTTTGAAGTGAGCACACCTAGCTTTTCTCCTGGCTGAACAAGGGTTGGCAACATCTTTTCCTCTACAGGAATAGCCTTCCATTTCCAATGTTTCTTTGCTGACCACGACTGCTTTTTGTAATCAAAAGGAATATACCCAACTTGGTTTCCTATTGAATCCACAATATCACCTGTAAGTTTATAATTGATGTAGCCTGATAACAGTAGATAATGCGCGGTCTTCGACCAAATATCTGGTTGGTGCTGCTTGATCCAATTAGCTTCTGCCTCTGCTTGTAAATAATGAAGTGTTGTTGTTAATCCAGCAAGTCGAAAAACAGATTGCCACGCTGCCCCAACTTCAGGCCATTCTGTCGATCTGCGTTGATCTAACCAAAGCATCGCAGGTCGTAATGGCTGTTTATTATGATCAAGGTTAACCATCGTCCCCCTTTGGGTAGTTACCGTCACTGATACAACTGCCTCTTTATTTACTTTGCCTTGCGCAAATAATTTATTAGAAGATTCCACCAAACAATTCCAATAATATTCAGGATCTTGTTCAGCCCATCCAGGCTGATTTGAAAAATAAGCTGGTGAAAAAATTACCTTCGTATAATCTATTAAATGACCGTGTTTATCAAATGCTAATGTCCGCACACTTTGAGTTCCTATGTCAATTGCCAAAACCGTTTCATCCATTGTTGTTCCTCCCCCCCCACGAATAACAAACATGAAACAGCCTCTAATAAAATATTTAATAAAGTTATGAGGCTTTCTTCATACCCCTATCTATTTCAGTTCCGTTATAGCTCAAAGAAATGATTCAATAAACGTACTTTATATCCTAAGATATCTTGATTACTCATGTTAATATGTCTTAACTTTGTAAATGTTAACATTCGTACTCAATAAGTAGCTGTAACACTTATCTCAATCCTCTGTTACACCAAATTTTATAGCACGGTTTCCCTCACTTAACTTCCAGTAATAAATTTGGGCTATACCCTTGCTTCCATAATTTCTTATACCTAGCCACTTCATCATCCCAACGTTCATCATCCCAATCTAGCAATGACTGTACCTCTACTTTTAGTCGGTCAAGTATGCTAATAGCTCCTTCAGGTAGTATCATACCGAGTCTAACTCTACGGAGTAACAGATCGTCTAAATGAACGATAGATTCATACTTCGCAGCCCAGCGTAATTCAGCCCATATTGTATTTGAATCTAGTATTAGTTCGCAGCCAGAATGATCCAATTCATGGGCAAATGTTGACCACTCATGTCCATAACGCCCAGATAATCGACGGCTGATTGTATCGTTTAAATTGCACTTAACATCTACAGCTTTAGATTCATCAGTTGATAGGTCATTCGTTGCTAGCGTGCTAGATGGTGTTACTACTTTTAATACTTTATTGATTGCTTCCTTTGCGAGAATATCAAATGTCGTTAATTTCCCACCAGTTACAGTTAATAAACCATGTTCTGTCCATACACAATGATCTCTTGATTCTTTTGAAGGATCTTCCTTGCCTGTATCTACCACAGGACGAATGCCCGCAAACGTCGAGATCACATCTTCAGGTTTCAAATTATACGCTGGAAACATCTCATCTAATGATTCAAATAAGTATTTCCCTTCTTCAACACTAATACCTGGCTCTTCGTCAAGTGATTGATGATGATCAATGTCCGTTGTACCGACAAGCGTTACTCCTTCCCAAGGGAACGCATAAATGTAACGACCATCCTTTTTATGGGCAAAGCTAACAGCTTGTGAAAGTGGGAATCGCCAATGTGGAAAAATTAAATGACTACCTCTAAGAGGACGCATTTTCGGTGACTCCCCCACTTGTTTCCGAAGTTGATCAACCCACACACCTGTTGCATTTACTATCACTTTCCCACTAACTTCTGACATTTGCCCAGTCACAACATCTTTAACTACAACACCGTTCACTTCACCGGCTTGGTCTTTAGTTAATTTTTCTACTGCAGCATAATTTATAGCTACTCCACCTTGATGTTCAGCTTCCCTCAACACTCTAAGTACTAGCCTAGAGTCATCAGTCCTTGCATCATAATATTGTAAGCCATTACTAAGCCCTGTCTGTCTAAGACCTGGTGCCAACATACTCACATTAGCAGAGTCATACTTACGGTGATTTCTGCGCATAGCAATCATATCATATACAGTCAAGCCTGCTTGTAATACAAATGAACCTAAACGATCATCATCATAAAAAGGGATGAGTATCCCTAATGGATCAACTAAACCTTCGCATTCACGCAGAAGCTTTTCTCTTTCAGATACAGATTGATAAGTCGTTTTGATTTGCCCTTGCTTTAAATAGCGTAATCCACCATGAACGAGCTTCCCGGAGCGACTAGATGTACCCCAAGAAAAATCTCTTTTCTCCAACAGTAAACACTTTAATCCAAGGCTTGCCGCTTTCCGAAGTATGCCTGCGCCCGTTATTCCACCTCCGATAACAATAACATCCCAAGGTTCATTAAGACTTCTCCATTTTTCAACGCGGCTTGTCATTATAAACACCCCTTTTATAGTAGCTTATCCTTATTCATTATTTTTTCTGGATCAAGTGTATTGCTTAGGGTTCTAATCATTTCCATGCCAAGTGGTGTTTTCTCTGCTTCTAAATATGGACGATGATCAACCCCTACTCCGTGCTGGTGACTAATGGTTCCTCCATTTTTAACTATGGCTTCACTTGCAGCTTTTTTCAGCACTTCCCAACGCCGTTTCGTTTCTTCCGGTGTATTTCCTATTCGAAATAAGTAAGTTGTATAGATACTTGAACCATGAGGATAGACATGTGAAAGATGAGTATATGCAAAAACATTTTCTCCGATATCCTTTAAGCCGTTCCGAAATGCAGCTTCCACTGCCTCTGCAGTAGCGGGAACTCGATCCCATGTTGTTGCAGTTTCTACAGTATCAACTGCATAACCTTCTTCCCATAGGCTATTACGTAAATACGGTGAGCGGAAACGATTTTTCACCCAATGTTCCCCCGCTTTTGTACCTACGAGCACACCTCGATGCTTTTTAATCATTGCTTGTGCTTCACTAAGAGCAGCATTTACATGTTTTTTTGAACCAGTGACGCCATATAGTAGCATACATTTATTGTCATCTACACCTCTAAAATTAAGCCATTTCTCTAACAGGGCTATTGTTTTACTGTCCCCTGCCATCTTTAATTGAGATACTGTTTCCTCAGGTAAGCTTAAGCGCATCATAGAAAGAGGTACACTATTTTGTGCAATTTCCTTAATTGCTGCCATCCCTTGCTCAGCACCTGGAAAAAATGCAGTATAAAATTTCTCCTCTTCTGCAATTGGTGTTATTTTAATCGTTACCCTAGTTACAATCCCTAACCTTCCTTCAGATCCCATTACAAATTCACGCAAATCAGGCCCAGCTGCTGATGCAGGTAAATTTGGTAACTTCAAGCTACCAACAGGTGTTTCCATCACGCCTCCAACGAATAACCTTTCAATTCGTCCATACTTTAATGATTGCTGCCCTGCTGAACGAGTAACAACCCAGCCACCAAGTGTAGAGTATTCAAACGACTGTGGGAAATGACCTAACGTGAATCCTTTTGCTTTTAACGCTGCTTCTAAATCTGGTCCACGTATACCAGCTTGAAATTCTGCCAGACAACCTTCTTCATCAATATGAAGTAATTTATTCATATGCCCCATGTCTATTGTAAGCGTAGGTTTGTCTCCAGGAAGAGCACTTAAATGTCCAACAACACTCGTGCCTCCTCCGTAAGGAATGACATTTGCCCCAACCTGTGAAGCAAATTTTAATAGTTCACGAACATCTTCATCTGTTGTTGGATATGCTACACCATCCGGGTATGTTGGTATCTTTCCACTACGAATAGCAATAAAATCTCCCAAGCTTTGACCAACTGAATGTCTCAGTCGTTCGAGTGGATCTTTGCTAACGAGACGGTGATCAGGTAGTTTTGATGCTGGAACATTGGCTATAGCGTTCTCTAGCGATATATCCTCAGGACCCTGACTCGTACCCAATTCATTTTCTAAAAAGGACTTTGCCCCTCCTGGTAAGTCCATATTTACTGTATCGTCACCCCAACCGTTCCATCTTCTCATTTGTTTTTCCCCCTATATTCATATATATTTCTGAAAGATTTTTAAGCTGTTTTCGAGAAAAATGACATTTCATTCACCTTGTGTATATTCATATACATCATTCCGAAAACGCTTACAAAATATGGTTCAATTAAATACTTTGGCTTTTTTTCCATAAATTTATGCTTTTAATCATTTCTTCTTTGGTAAGTTGCTCAGCTTTATCAGCATCCCCAGCCATAGCTATTGCTAAAAGCTTAAGGTAAAATTCACGTGTTACTTCACGATTTTCCTGATGTGAGAAATACAACCTCCCCATCAAATTGTATATTTCAGTAAAGCTATTCATTATTAATAAATAAATCGGATTTTGTGCTAATTCTGCTAATTTTGTTTGGAGTTTCCAATCAAATAAAGTGAATTGCTCACAATCATCTTCCAATTCACTACTATTTGCTAACACTGCCACAACCTTAGCAGGGTTAGATAATACTGATTTGTGAACAAATTCAGGAGCTAAAGCCGCTCTTACTTCTAATAAATGAACGATAAATTGCCCGTTTGGCTGGTCAGTATTTGTGATGATATTTTCGAGTGTATTTAAATTCCCTAGTTTCCAAAAATCATTTACGATCGTCGCATGCCCTTTTCTTTTTGTAAACCATCTATCTCTAGCTAAACGCTGAAGTGCCTCTCTCAAAGTAGGACGTGCTACACCTAACGTTGCAGAAAGCTCTCTTTCTGAAGGCAACGTACTTCCAGGGGGATATTCTCCGCTCAAAACAGCTTTAATTAAAATATTTTCTACTGTTGTTGAGGAATTCTCAGAAATTGATTTTTCTTTCAAATCATTCACCTCCATTGTTGTAATTTTCAAAATTTTACAGAGACAAATAAGTACCCTCATTATTTTCTATGCAATTAATTACTTACTGGTAAGTCAGCAATAATCTTGTGGTCTTACCACAATCATAAAATATCGCTATAGATATGTCAAAGAAAATTTAAATATATGTATTAGCTGCATCTATGATTCTCTAAAACCTTTATAGTATAATTGTTTTAAAAATATTGGTGGTTTTTATTTGGAATTATTAATTTTTTTGTTCATAGTTACACTCGTTCATTTAATTCATGAACTGGGCCACGCTTATTTCGGCACAAATTTCAAGGCTAAAATTAATGAGATATCGTTAGGAATTGGTCCTATTATCGTAGCAACAAAAACAGTATCGATACGACTGCTGTTTTTTTTAGGGGGGTATTGTTTTTGGGAGGAAAGACATGTTTTATCTAATTTAAAGCTTAGTGCCATCCATTTAGGAGGCGTTATATTTAATTTTATTACGGCTACTATTATCTTGCTATTTATAAGCTGGGTGCCAGATCATTTATATGACATGATCATGTTGTTCATACTTTATTCATATTTTTTAGTCATTATTAATGTCATCCCATACCGGTTTAACAAGAAGAAAAGTGATGGTTGGTTAGTATTAGAAGCTATTTATTTTGCAATTAGAAACAGAAGAAAACAGTGTAAATGACAGATGAGCACATTCATCTGTCATTAGACGGCGTCTCTATATTCATTCTCTTATTAATAATGACTCTCAATGGATATAATAGAATAGACATTAATAATAATAGGTTGATAAAACCAGCCAATGGATATAGCACTGAAACTAATGCTGAAAATCCAAATGTAGTTAACGGAATAATAAGTATAAATATTACAATCAAAAAGAGCCAAATAGGTATACGGAACCTTTCTCGCAATCTAGCTGATAAACCAAATATACCGGACGCAGCAGTTGTATAAATAGCAGTAAATAGAAACAACGACATAATTCCAATTATAAGCATAGGGAAATAGGCTAAAATGGCATATAGAGGAATTTCCCATTCATCTACATCTACAGGTATTCGTACTAAAGATTGATTATAAATAAAGCATATGATACCTAATATTATGCCACTCCCAATACTTGCGATCACTGCTTCCCCTTTTGTATGTAGTTTCTTGCCAATTGCACCAAGTACCCCTATGATGGGCAAAATATTAAATGCAGTAAATGTAAATGCTGATAACAAGTTTTGTTTAGCACCCCATTGTAATATAAACGGTTCCTCCAGTTGATTCATAAACAAGATCAGCGTCACAATCAATCCGACTATAAGGACAGGAAAAATGTAAAAATTCACTACGATTAACCCTTTAAACCCCCAAAACAACTGCAAAGTTAATAGTAACAAAAAGATCATAATAGCTAACCAATAGGGTACATTAAAATGTGCTAGAACTGCCGCACCACCTGCTGTCATGACAACTGTTGTTGCAAATAAATAAAAAACAATGAGTACATCATAAAATTGAGCGAGCCTCATACCGACAAGTTTACGTAAAATCGGTAAAAAATGATCAGTTTTTTCCTCATAGCTTATTGATAAAACTACAAAACAGCTAAAAATAAATATTAACATAAACAACACAATTGCCAGCTCACTACCTTCTCCAAAAAATTGCCATACCTCTTGTCCAGAAGCAAATCCTGCACCCATCATCACTCCTACAATTATTGACATCCACCTAAACCCTGCAAGCCACATTACTACACCTCACAATATGATTAATGTTGGTTATATCTCCAAGCAAAATCAGCTTTTTCGGAGGATGAATTTTCTTTAATTACATCCTTTATCTTTTGCTTCTATATTATATGTTTACATTCATAAAATACATTACCTAATTAGCTAATGAGATTATTAGGTTGACAACCTTCCTACTAATTGATGACAATGAGAGTAATATAAATGACCTATTAAGGAGGGCTCAAATGAAGGTAGGTAGAGTAAGTAAATTATATAGATATCCAGTTAAAGCATTCGGTGGAGAACGGCTAAAAAATGCGCCTATTCATCATCATGGCATATGGGGAGACAGATCTTTTGCATATAAAATAAATTCAAAATTCTTAACTATTGATAAATTACCCGAGTTAGTAAATTACAATGCTAAATACACTATCGCAAATGGAGGACCTAAAGTTAGTATTACGTCAATTGACGGTACGACTTACGATTGGGGTGATCTAGCACTAGATAAAAAGCTTTCAACTCTTCTAGATAATGAATCAATCTCTAAAGTAAGTCATGATCCTGAGAGCGAAAAAGGATCGTATTGGGAAAATCACATATTATTGACTTCCACCGCATCTTTAGCAAAAATAAGCGAGTTATGTAAAAGTGAATTATTGGATATAAGGAGATTTAGACCAAATATCGTTATAGACCTTGAAAGTAATATTGCATTTGAGGAAGAAACTTGGATCGGTAAAGAACTATCAATAAATGGAACAAGATACAAATTAGATAAGAAATGTGTCAGATGTGCTTATGTTAATGTTGATCCTACAAATTCTACAGAAATAAATCCGAACATATTAAAGACGATCGTTAAAGAACGGGAGGCATTTTTTGGCGTATATGCTTCAGTAGTCGCTACGGGTGAGATTTACGAAGGATCTCAAGTATTCCTGCATGACAACGATCCAATAATTTAAAGAGTTTGTCGTAAACGTTGTTGTTACTAAAATAATATCAACTAATGAAGGATTGATATTATTTCTTCTTATAACGTGCTATGATGTCCCGAATGTGATTTGTATACGAGTTCATACCCAAAATATGAAAAGCAACATTCATAGCCACCTAATTTTCAAAAAAACTATAACGCGCTGATGAAACATTTTTTATCAAAGTGACAAGGAGATGGAAATGTCTACTACCAATTTGAACGAGCTTGGTGATTCTTTACGATCAATTGATCAAGCTTTCAAAAAACAAATTGAACCATACCGCCAAGATTTGTGGAGATTTTGTATGCATTTAACTAAATCTCCATGGGATGCTGAAGATTTAGTCCAAGACACTTTGCTTAAATCACTATCCGTATTAGCGAAAGTATATCAACCAGTAAATACAAAATCGTATTTATTTAAAATTGCTTCAAACTTATGGATTGATCAAATGAGAAAAACTAAAAAGCATACCGACATCATACAAGCAACTGTTAGCCAAGACAAACTAGACAATTATCAATTCGAGCTCATTGAGCATTTAGAAATTGTAATCACTTTGTTAACACCTACCCAATATGTGACACTAATTCTTGGAGATGTTTTCTTATTTAAAGGGAAAGAAATTGCAGAAATTATAGGCTCGAGCCAATCGGCAGTAAATACTAATTTACATAGAGCCAGAAACATAATGAAAAAGAAACACCTTGACCTTCAAGCAGTTATCCTAAAGGACTACAAAAAAGATGTTCAAACAAGCAAGGCTATGAACTTATTACTTGAAGGATTCAGAAAAAAAGATGCGAAGCTAATTGCTTCATTACTTGATGAAAATATCGTTACAGATATAGTTCATTCAGGCTTTGAAATGGGAGCAAACGAAACACGTAACAATTCCTTAAATGATTGGCATAATATCGTACGAGATCAGCAAGATATCGTTGTAAATTATATTGAATTGTGGGGTCAACGTGTATTAGTAGAAATGGAGAAAAAACAAGATAATGAACTATACTTAAATAATATCCATTATTTAGAAATCACAGACAACAAAATAACTTACTGGAAATTTTATTGTTTTTCGTGGGATATCATGAAAAGGGCCGCTGAAGCGTTAGAGGTGCAATTAAATGCTAGATACTATTATCATATTTTCTAAAATTATTTTTCTGAAAATTATTACTCTTAAACTTCAATTAGAACAGACCTAGTGATTTTGTATTTGTCATCTTGTTAAGAAGAAAAAGATGACACAACCTCTAGTTATTTATTACATATTATTTGCTTTGCACGAATACAACAATCAAGCCTATTTGTTAACAATTTACGCTCTTTTCATAAGACTTGTTGTTTTTCACTTACATTTGTGTAACTGATGCGTTTTATATGGTTTTTATAGGCTTTAGCGAAGAATATATGTCACAAATGCTATAGCAACAATCAATGCGATAACAGCAAAAATTTATTATCGTTGTAAGAATTCACTATTTAACTTCGTCTTATATAATAAGATTCTGTTATTTGGAATCTAAAATATGGAAGGAGAGTCGAATTTTGCAAAGTCCTATTAAAAATCAGTTGAACATAACATTTGTCCCTGTAAGTAACATGAAAGAGTCTGTGAAATGGTATAGTCATTTACTAGGCCAAAGTTATGATGAAAGGAAGGTTGACAAACCTGTTTTTAACATGAACATTAATGGTTATACAAATTTGTTATTGGATGCAGGACCTAAAGGGCAAACACAACACGTATGCCCTTCTCCTCATCCTTTATTTAGCTTTTTCACCGAAGATGTAGGAGCTTCTTACGAATACGTTCAAAAACTTGGCTACACGATTCATTCACCAATTCAAGAATTTGATGACATATCGTTTTTCGTTATTAAAGACCTAGATGGAAACCTAGTAATGATTTGTGCTGACTAACAATGTGTGAACGACTTGGCACTTTTCAAACGTTTGAAGTGGAGCTTCAGCTCAAAGATGAAAGTAGCAACGTTTCTTCCTCCGTACGTGCATAGATGTCCATCGAATGGAAATCTATTTGTACCATTATTATTATTTATTGAGTGGAAGGAAGCTGGTTTTACCATAGCAAAATCACTCAAACCTATATCATCTTTTGCCATAGTATGAGTTATGAGGAAATTATAGCCTAATTTTGCTAACGTCATCCGAAATTCATCTCCACCTACCATTGGGTTTACACACTTTACACGTTTGATAATGGAGACTTTTCAAGAAAAACGTTAAATGCTATTTAGAAAAAGGTTAGTTAGCCCCACCTCATGAGTGCTAACTTCTTTTCTTTAAACTAGCGATTAATGCTACAGCTGCAGTCACTCCAGCTGCAGCTGTTATGACAAGAACAATTAATATTAATAGTTTAAACATGATAAATGTAACCTCCCTATCAATTAATGGCTTTCTAACTATTGCCGATTTTGAACCGCACTTTTAAATGGTTGTCATTCACATGATACAATAAACCAGACAAACTTCTGAGACTGTTACAGATTTAAGGTATATGTAGTACACCCCCAGTGTTTAGAGCTTGGTCTCCTGTTCCCTTTCCACCCATTGCTCTTTAGCTCTTTAGCAATAAGCAAATTAATAAACCCGTGACCAACCAATACTATCGATGTATACTTTTGAGCATAGTCCACTAATAATGCAGATGCTTCTCGAGCTCTATTTTTGGCAATACGGTAAGACTCACAATCCGCAGTGACATAACCGCTAAACCACAAGCATCTGAATATCAATGCCCAAGTACTTGGTCTTGATTCCATCCCCCATAATGCTGTTTTTGGAGTCGGTAATGTTGTTTCTCGGAATATAGGAATTGAAATTGTTTTTACGTTGGAATTTAATAATTTTACTGACGCAGTAGAGCGTTCTAGGTCACTTGAAATGACCAATTTTGCTGTAGATATTGTCCTAACGGTTTTTGTAGGGTAAGACTTTTCTTCAAAAACCCCTATATGATCATATTTTTCAACCCAATCTTTAAACTGCGTACATGTTATTACATTATTATCTGTATGTTTTGATTTGCCATGTCTAATCAATGAAATTTCCATAATCAAACCCCTGTTACTAAAATGATTTATTATTTTGTTGAAATACTATACAGTGTTCCACGTTTCTTTTCATTTCCAAAATGCGAATAGTAGCTGTTTCACAAACTATATTTCCATCAACAATTACGATACCTATTACTATTCCAATATGGCCTATACAGCGAGTAATCTCAACCTCAAGATGGTGCATCACCTAGTATAAATCGGTTTTCAAGACACCCTCTTTTTCTTTTAATTTAAGAACTATAGCAACAAGGATTATGAAAAGAGAATTATTTTTTAATCATCTAAAATTCATGTAAAATCCCTCAAAATATCCCAAATAGAATTTCATTCTTTTAGAGAGAGTCAAGCAATATACTATACTCACTTAACATTCCACGATAATATAAGACCCAAATGTGTAAGTCCTCCACCAAATCCATAGAGTAATAAAGTATCTCCATTTTGAACTTTCTTTTCTTGAATTCCTAAATGTAATGCCAATGGAATAGATGCGGATGACGTATTTCCAAAATACTTCATACTAGTCAAAGTTTTTTCTACCGATAATCCCGATTTTTCACATATTGATTCTATCATTCTTCGGTTTGCACTATGGGGGATAAACCAATTAATATTTTCCATTTGTAAATTTGTATTAAGCAATAATTGCTGAATTCCTGTTGGTACCGTACGGGTTGCCCACTTGTATACTTCCCTTCCATTTTGCACCATCTTACCTGATGTATTCAAAGGTTTGTTATCCATCTTAGTTGCAAAAGTTGATCTATATACATGTATCCCACCATCTCCATTTGTCCCCATATGGCTACCTATAAAACTAGGATTGTCTAGATCAAATTCAACCAACATAGCCCCTGCACCATCTCCAAATAAAATACATGTTGTTCTATCGTTATAGTCGGTCACTTTTGATAAAGTCTCTGTTCCAACTACTAAAACCTTTTTATGCTGTTCAGAAGAAATTAAACTATTAGCTAAATGTAAGCCATACATAAAACCAGCACATGTTGCATTCAAATCAAATGCTCCTGTACTGTTAATATTAAAGTGACTTTGAATTTGACAAGCTACACTTGGAAATGCGTAGTCAGGAGTGGTTGTTGCTACGATAATACAGTCTACATCCTCTATGTCTTTGTTGTAGCTTTCGATTAGATGATCGATTGCTTGAATAGCTAAATGAGATGCATACATATCTTCCTCTGCTATGCGCCTTTCCTTTATACCCGTTCGTTGAACAATCCATTGATCATTCGTATCTACCAGCTTCTCTAAATCTTCATTTAATAATCGTTTTTCTGGAACATAAGTACCTATTGCTGTTATGCGTGCTTTAGAGGTCATCATTTTTTGTCACCTCATTGTTTTCTTTAATTATAACACTAGGTATTAGTACCTGGTATATAAAACTAAAGAAAGAAAGAAAAAATAAATAGATAGATGGAGATCTCACTTTCGTTTATCCAGAATATAACATAATGAAAGCTTAATCTCAGAGAGTATTATAGGCATACAGCAGCAGCAACATCATAGTTCTAAAATTAATTACTCCCCCTTTTAGTCTACCTATATTTTACAATCAGTCATTACGTTTGCATCGAAATTAATGACAACAAAAAACAACACCTGTTATGATATGTTGATCGAATAACAAGTGTTGTTTTTCTACCTGACCATGATGTTAAAAATCGTTAAATTCCTAAAGTGCTTCAATTTTTATGAAACAATCTATATTGTATTAGTTGCCCAGTAGTCCCTAAATATTCTTCATTACCTACTCTACTAATTTCTTTAAATCCCAATTTACCAAGCATTTTTTTGGAACGAACATTCGCTTCATGGGTTTCAGCGTTAAAAACTGTAATTCCTAACTCCTCAAATCCATATTGCATCATACATTCAGCAGAATAAAAACCAATTCCTTTACCCCACAATGCACTCTCACCAATTGCAATGCCTAGTTCGGCAGTATTATTGTTAATATTAGCTAAGTCTGCGTATCCAATTAATCGTTCATGTAACGTTATACCCAAACGAACAAACTCTTCAGACTTTCTATTTACACAATTAAGCCACCACTGATATAGTTTTTTAGAGTTTTGATTGTACTCCCAACCGTTTGCTAAACAAAAAGATTCATCCTTACTCCAATATAAGACACTGTTATAATCAGTCATTGTTATAGGCCTGACGTTAATACAATGTAAAATCTTACTATTACTATTCACTACTTCCTCCCAAAAATTGATATCCTATGTAAAAAAATTATTATATATCAATTTCTCTAATGTTGTCTTTTAAACTTACTGTGAATACAAATGAACAAGTGTTATCTATTTTCCACTATCCATTTCAAGATTTTTTCTTCTTTACTTATAATCGTAGCTTCTATTATGTTTCTCTCATTTTCTTCTGTGCACCAAGAAATTATTCTACCGTATACAATACTGTTATTTTACGTACTAAGGTATAAACACGTATACTTCTAGAATCTTGACACCCTGTTCAACCTAAAAATAATAGGGCTAGGGTAGTGACACTTGCAGTCTTTCGTTAGTAAAAATAGCAACAAAGTTTATAAGAAGAACCTAGTTAAACAAGTCTAACCACCACGGATAATCATATTGTCCTTCTGAAATTTGAAAAAAATGTCCGGATATACCTAAATGAGTGATTCCTGATTCATAACCTAGCATTTGTGTATATGTTGAAAATATAACGAAATCGATTCTTTCAATTTCGACAAGTATATTCTTTGGTGGAGGTGGCATCCTGCCATATTTTTCTTCTGAAAATGCTGTAAAATCCTCTGTTGTTGGGTTTGTTATAGTCAAAACTATTAATATAACAATATTGACACATACAAAAAGAACTAATTTCTTCTTTTTTCTCACTATTCCCTCACTTATCTTCATTGTATTAATGATTTGATTTTCTGAATTCCTAAGTCAGTGGATGTTTCAACATAACCGACAATTTGGTCAAACATGAACACTTGTAACGGCTCATCAAGATCACTTTGTTTAGCATTCATATCCTCCAATAAGTATGGTATAAATTCTTTTACGTCATTTTCTTTTATTTCATCTAACTAAAAAATTTCACTTTGCTTTAATAATAACTCATGCAATTCATTAGTACAGCCATAGTATGTTATTAACTTACTATTTAACAAGCTAAAATCGTTATGGTATAGTTCAAAAATCTTATTATCATTTTCCATACGGTTTTTTAACTATGGTAAGTAAAATCCTTTTAACCATATATGATCAGCATTTAGGTGCATGTAGTAACCTATTATATAATGAGATTTTTTGTAAGAGCTATATTTATGTAAAAATGCTTTGTAATCAATACTCCTTGAGTAATCATTTACATCTTATAGAAATGTGATATATCTTTAGGTGAAACTGCATCAGGTGCAATCCCACCTTAAAGAAATGTAGTTTTTTCTTTAATCGAGAAATGATCAGCAATACGATTTGCAATTAATAGATGCATGATTCTTGAACCTATAGCTTTCTCTTCATTTCAAACCTTCTTCTTAGATTTCTTAGTGTGAACCTTGTTGTTATTTTCACATCATTTTTTCAGCTTTAAGAGGGGGATGGTTACTCTATAACTTTTAGAAAAAAGATACCACATGTTCCAGTTATATACGTGTTTATACCTTAGTAAGAAGAACAACAATCTATGTGAAAACAGCTTTAATATACAATTATGCTAAATGCTCTAAGTAGATTGATTCGGCAATATCCTCATTTATTAAGCCAGTTAGTTTTAATAATATTTTGATTATTCTTGTCGTTGTTAGTTGAATTGTAGAAAATACAACGATCCCTATTTGTTCTTCCTTAAGAAAACCACAGTACGTATGAAATCCCAGTGTCGTTCCACCATGATGAATAATCGGAGAAGGACTCCATTTTTTTTGCTCAATAAACCAACCTAAACCCATTTGCATGCTTTTCTTCGAAGAATTTCCATGTATTTCATGTGTTAACTCAATTGCCTCTTTAAGCGAGCTTTCTTTCATCCCCATTTGGTGTTCCAAATATATTAACATATCATTTAAAGTGCTTTTAAATGCACCAGCACCTTGTATTGAAGGTAATTCAATAGGAGGTATCATAACGCCTTTTTTGTTATAAGTTTGTACATAGCGTTTCATTTGTTCTTCATTGCCTGTAATAAACGTGTCTTTCATGTTTAAAGGATGTAAGATATGCGTTTTAATTGCTTCCTCATAAGTCATTCCAACAATTTCAGCTAGTACATTCCCTAATAATCCAATCCCGATATTGGAATAACCCCATTTGGCTCCAATCTCTTTTTTTAAATCAAAATCAATGAAGAATTGATGTAAATCTTCATGTGTGTAATGCTTGTAAAAATTATCTTTATCTTGTTTATTTTCTTTTATCCTTTTACGTAGCTTTTTCATATCTTCCCTTGGCAGACGTGAGCTATGCGTTGAGAGATGTCGAAAGGTAATATCTTTACCATCATAACTGAGTGCATTTTTGTATGCAGGTTTATATGATGAAATTGGTTCATCTAAGGAAATTTTTGATTCTTGGACTAGTTTTGCTAACAAAAAACTAGTAAATGTCTTTGTTGTTGAGCCTATTTCAAATATACAATTCCCAATTTCTCGTTCATTCAATTCGTGATAAAACTGCCCGTCTGTAAATTTTCCTTTTGGTGATACAACACCAACCGCTAAACTTGCTTTCTTAGCACTATCTAGTTCTTTTTTTATCAACTTATGAGTCATTGTATTTAGCACTGTCACTCCTCCTCAACATAATTATTGGCTGTTTCCGTATAGATTTCGGATTTTTTTAATAAAACTAGCGTGTCAAAAATCAAACAACATCACAGTCAAAATTTTTAAGGGCTGCCTTGTAAGGAATACAGAAAACATAACCTACCTATCTTGATTTATCTTTTCTTCTATAGCCTGTTAATTAACGGGCTTCTCGAATAATTGAGAAGATTCGATAATGCCAACCCCTTTAGAATTCAAATACTTTAAGGACTTCTCTCTCTTTGAATCATTCGCACTTGCTACTGCAACTCTTACTACTGTTACAGTGAAATTCTTACGGATGGAGTCAAGGGCAGTTGCAGCTACGCAAGCTTCTGCAAATAAACCGACTATAACTATATGATTAATTCTGTTAGCATTTAAATATGAAACAAGATCTAAATTACTTAACGCATTCGATTTGTTTTTCGAAAAATAAATCTCATTCACCATTAGTAATCTCTCATCTAACTCCGCACCCTCACTTCCTTTTAGTGCTGATTTTTTTGTAAAGAAATTTACAATAAATTGGTTAGATTCATATTCATTACCTATATACAAACAGGTATTTCTCTACTGTCAGCTTTCTCTATAATATTATTAACATTAGCTAACATCGGTTCTATGTGATGAGTTGCTACTTGCATTCGAGCTTTTTCACTAATAAAGCCCTTTTGAATGTCGAGTACAAGTATAGCTACGTTCATTTACTAATCCTCCACTTGTTATTATTCCTATCATTCAGTAACACTTCATTTGTCATTCTTCCTTCTCATTTATTGAATCAATGCTTATATATTTTGTTTCTCAGACATGACAATGCAATGCAGTTTTTTCACAATTGCATAAAATTGTTCGGCTTCAGTCTCATCTAACTTAGAAAAATACTTATCTATAATTTTATTATCAATTTCTTTAGAAGCTTGATATAGTTCCAACCCTTTAGTATCCAGGTTAATATGAACTTCTCGTCGATTGTCAACATTTATTTCTCGCTTAATATACTTATCTTTTTCTAGCTTACTAAGAAGTTGACTTACTCCACTTGTAGATATGTTCATCTTTTCAGCTAAATCTTTTACAGTTATATTATTGAATGTTTGAACAATGTTTATTAGTACAGATTGTTTTGGAGTTAAATCAAACTGAAGAAGGGATTCAATCTCATGTATAAGAGAATTATTGATTTGTTCTAATAGCATAAAGGCATCTTTAAAATATGTGTTATTGTCCATTATATTCACCACCTAAATTGTTTATAACCTTAATTGTTTAGATATATAAAATATTTATTTTAATTATATGTTAGATGTTATTATTTGTAAAGTTTAAAATTAGTATTAAACAAAAAAGAACTGTCAAGAAATCGACAATTCTACAATAATAAAATATTCAGATTTATACCCTGTTAATAGCAAAGCTTCCTTTTATAAACTAATTACTACTCAATTAAATAACTTCCAACTGTGTTTTTAGCTTATTGTTAAGATATGCTGCTTTCGCAAGTGCTTCTTCATCCATCTTAACGTCCATCGGTTCGTTTCCTTGACCTAAAAGATAATCAACAAATTCCATATTTACAAAGTCAAGAATATAATGAAATTGTTGAATTAATGGTAGGGCTACAATTTTCTTATTCCCACCAGTAACGACAACATACGCTTTCTTTTTACTCATTTCTTCTTTAAAGTTGAACCTTTCATCACGAAGGTATTGTGACCAACGATCAACAAACGTTTTCATATGTCCTGACATACCGTACCAATATAATGGTGTTGTAAAAACAATTACATCATGGCTTAATAACGACTGAATGATATCCTCATAATCATCATCAACTAGATGAAATCCTTCTTCAGTATGGCGTTTGTCTACAATATCCTTAATATGATAATCATGTAAATATAGTTTTGTATAAGCTACATCTTGTAGCATCTGGTCAGTAAGATATTCTGAATTCCCATTTTTTCTAGAACTCCCCAATATATTTAAAATTCTCATCATAACACTCCCATTCATATTAAACACTTCGATCATGTTACCTATAGATAACATATGCTATTCATATTATATAGAAGATAAGATTGACCTATAAAAATTTTGAAGATGGTTGAACAGTGCTGTATATTCCATAATTATACATCATCATTTAAATCCTGCAAGAAATAAGGTTTTTACATAAGTGAACACGGTGAGTTGAAATATTAACCTGTTTGAAAGTTAGTTGTCATTTACCTTGGTATGAAGAAAAAACTCGTAAGAAATCAATAATTCATGCACAAACAGCTTTATTACACTATATTAGAACGAATTGGTGAGATTTTTAAGTTCATTTCATCGTTAATATAAAAACTCACTTCCTATGTTAAAAATAATAAAAACTCGGAATCATAGATTCCGAGTTTTTATTATTAAGATTGTACTATTACTTTTCTTCTAAGAAATATTTTTCTATATCATCTAAAAATAAGTTAGCTGCTTTAACACCACCTGCTGTGTTCCAAATTGCATCATTTACTCTATAGATATTATTGTTTTGTACAACATTTAAATTATTAAATAGTGGATCATTAATCCATTCTTCTTCTAATTTCTTTGCTTCACCTTCTTTATCAGCAGGATCATATGTGAAATAAAATAGAATGTCACCATCCATTGCTGGGATACGTTCTTTCGTCACATTTTTTTCTGCAAAATCAGCAATATCCTGACTTTCAGGTCGAGCAAATCCTAATTGGTCAAGAATTACTCCTGAAAAAGTATCTTTATGATAAATTCGAACATCTCCAGGCATGAAACGAACGATTGACACCTGTTGGTTTAATTTATCACCTAGTTGATTTTGTAAATTTTCAATTCGATTATTGAATTCTGAAATGACTTCTTTACCTTGCTCCTCTTTATTAACCGCTTTTGCATATAACTCATAGTTTTCCTTCCAATCTCCTCGCAATGTTTCTGCAAATACTGTAGGAGCAATAGCGGATAGTTGTTCATAAATCTTCTCATGGCGCATTTTATTACCAATGATCAGATCTGGTTGTAGCGATAAGATTGTTTCTAAACTCGGTTCCATTTCTTTTCCAACACTCTTTACACCATTCATTTCTTCTTGTATATGATCATACCAAGGGTCACCTGTCCACGATTGGACGGCTCCAACCGGTGTGATACCAAGTGATAATAAAGCTTCTGTTCCTTCATTCGTTAAAATAACAATTTTTTCTGGCGTTCCTTTTACTTCTGTTGTCCCCATTGCATGTTCTACTTGATAATAACTGCTTTCAGTTGTAGTTACCTTCTGGGTAGCTTCTTTACCACTAGACGTTTCACCTTCTGTATTTGAGCAACCTACAAGTGTTAGAATTGCGATGAGAAATACCCCAGTAAGAAATGAAGATAAACGATTTGATTTGTATGTATTCATGTGATCTCCCCTATTTGATAATGATTTTCATTCCTGTTTAGATGTTAGAGTATATTTACGGCTTTGTCAATATCTAAATGAAAATGATTATCAAAGTCATTGACATTCTCTTTTTCATCTCCTACACTTAAAAGAGAATTCGGTAAATTGAGGGAGAAGTAAGAAATGTTACTAACAAATAATAGAGGAAAATTGATTGGATTGATCACTAGCTTATGTATTTTATTGTTGTGTATTGGACTTAGCATTATCCTTGGCTATACTGATACAGGTGTTCAAACAGCTATTGAAGCCTTCCAACAATTCGATGGTTCGAATGAACATATTATTATTCAGCAAGTGCGTCTACCAAGAGCATTAATTGCTGCTGTTATTGGAAGTAGCTTAGCCATTGCAGGAGCCCTCATGCAAGCATTAATGAAAAATCCACTTGCTTCACCAGATATTATTGGTATTAATGCAGGTGCGAGCTTTTTTATCGTTGTTGCACTAATGGTGTTTTCAGTCAATTCATTGCAAGCGTATACTTGGATCGCTTTTGCTGGTGCAGCTTTTGCTTCATGTATAGTATATGTTTTTAGCAGCTCAGGAACAGGCTTGACTCCAATGAAATTAACACTTGCAGGTGCTGCAATAGCAGCGTTGTTTTCTTCTTTAACTCAAGGGTTGTTAGTGATGGACGAATCTGCCCTTGATCAAGCACTGTTTTGGCTAGCTGGGTCGGTTCAAGGTAGAGATTTGGACATTTTGTTCACAGTGTACCCTTACCTCATAGGTGCGACAGTTCTAGCTTTCATTATTTCTCCAAAAATTAATGTCTTAACCATGGGGGAGGATGTAGCAAGGGGGCTCGGACTACGTACAGGAGTAGTTAATTTAACGATGACGTTTTGCTTCGTTTTACTTGCGGGGGGTTCTGTTGCAGTAGCTGGCCCTATAGGATTTATAGGTATTATAATTCCACATATCGTGCGCACATTAGTAGGAAATGATTTCCGATGGATTTTACCCTATTGCGGAGTCTTAGGGGGCATTTTGTTATTGTTAGCGGATATAGGGGCGCGGTACGTCATTATGCCAGAAGAAGTACCGGTTGGTGTGATGACTGCTTTTATCGGAACACCATTTTTTATTTATATTGCTCGAAAAGGAGTACACTCAGCATGAATAAATATTATCCTTTACGGGTTGGAAAGCAGAGAATATCACTGATACTCGATAGACATGCCATTAAGATGACTTCTTTATTTTTCATGTTATTATTACTCTTATTCTTAATTAGTAGCGGAATGGGAGAACAGTTTTTACAACCTTTGCGTGTAGTGGCTATCTTATTAGGTCAAGGGGATACTTATGAACAACTCATTGTTCAGTCATTTCGTATGCCACGAATTTTGATCGCTATCCTTGTCGGTATGAGCCTTGCTGTAGCTGGGGCTATTTTACAAGCCATTGTCCGAAATCCACTCGCGTCACCAGACATTATTGGTATTTCAGGTGGCGCATCTGTTGCCGTTGTTTTGTTTTTAGTTATTTTTAGCGATGCAAATAATGCTTTAACAGTTAGTATCAAGTGGCTTCCGTTAAGTGCATTTGTAGGTGCAACTATTGTGACCTTTTTGTTATATATACTAGCATGGAAAAACGGTCTTTCTGCTATACGTCTCGTATTAATCGGTATTAGTTTGTGGGCGTTTACAAAGGCTTTGACAACCTTACTCATGATCATTGGTCCAATTTATCAAGCTAGCCAAGCCAATGTATGGATAACAGGATCTGTATATGGTTCTAATTGGGAAAACGTATGGATACTGACCCCAATTACAACTTCACTGTTGTTCATAGTCATGATCATGATACGACAGATTAATATTCAAGAACTAGGTGAAGAAATTGCTATTGGTGTGGGTACTCACATACAAAGGCAACGCATATTATTATTATTATTAAGTGCTGCGTTAATCGGAACTGCAGTGGCATTCGCTGGAGGTATCGGATTTGTAGGGCTAATGGCTCCTCACATCGCAAGAAGACTTGTTGGATCTTCATTTGGTGCATTACTTCCTTTATCAGCATTAATTGGTGCTATTCTTGTCCTATTAGCAGATACAATTGGGCGAACAGTCTTTCTTCCTATTGAAGTACCAGCAGGTGTTTTTACAGCAATTATTGGAGCACCATACTTTATTTATCTATTATATAAACAGCGAAACGGTATGTAAAAGGGGTGGGCAAAGTGAAAGCATTAGAAACAAAATCATTGACGGTGTCATATAGTGATTCGATTATTATAGATGAATTAGATGTAACTATCACAAAAGGAGAAATTACAGTATTTATTGGAAGTAATGGATGCGGGAAATCTACCCTTCTTCGTTCATTAGCTCGGCTTCTGAAGCCCCGAGCGGGAACAATTTTTATTGAACAAGATGCTATTGCTAAATTACCGACTAAAGAAATTGCTAAAAGATTAGCTATTTTACCACAAGGGCCTATAGCTCCTGAGGGACTTACAGTCTTACAATTAGTGAAACAAGGAAGGTACCCTTATCAATCTTGGTATCGCCAATGGTCCGACGAAGATGAAAAACTTGTCTCCCAAGCACTTAAAGCAACAGGTATGGAAGAACTATCTGATCGTTTTGTAGACTCATTATCGGGCGGACAAAGACAACGGGCTTGGATTGCCATGACGTTAGCTCAAGACACAGATATAATTTTATTAGATGAACCGACGACTTATTTAGACATGACTCATCAAATAGAAATATTAGACCTATTATTTGAACTTAACGATAAAGAAGATAGAACGATTATTATGGTTCTCCACGATTTAAATTTAGCTTGCAGATACGCTCATAACGTGATCGCTATCAAAGATAAAAAAGTGTTTGCTCACGGGAAACCGGAACAAGTGATTAACGCTAAGCTAGTTAAGGAAGTCTTTCAAATGAATTGTGATGTAACAGTTGATCCCCTTTTTGGAACACCAATGTGCATTCCACACGGTAGAGGCAGGCGTATTTTAAATGAGGTGAAAAAGCATCATGAGCTCGTTTACAGCTGAAGAATTAAAGATCTTACAAGAGGAATACCGATTATCAATAACAACTAAACCTTCATTTTTGTCAGTTTACACAGAAGACTTACTCGATGAACAAATATTACACAATTATTTAGTATATATTAAAGAGCAAACTAAGTCTGCTAACATAATGGTAGCTAGCTCTCTTTTCGTGAAACGATACAGCTTTGCGGTTTTAATTGCATTATATGCGATGAGTGCACTAAATAAAAAGGTGGACTTTTCAATAAAAAATGTAGCTATTGAATCGGAGGACGAACGTGATACATTTTGGCAACCATTTTTCAAGTTGAATAACGTATCAATAGAAGACGCCTCTGATCGTAATCGGATCAAGTGGAGAAATGATATTTTAACACAAGTTTTTGCAAATCACATAGACGTTTTATTTTCGTTAATAAATAAAAAATGCAAACTATCAATGACCATAATGTGGGAAAACCTATATATATACATAAAGTGGATGTACGAAAAACTGTTAACTGATTGTCAGTATAATCACTTACAAGAAACGATTACTGATGATTACAATTATTTGTTACAAGAAGCGCCAAGTCATTTGTTTGGTTCACATGACCATAACCCATTTTTAAAATTCGAAATATCAAAACATAACAATCAATCAGCTTATAAGCGTACAAGCTGTTGTTTTTCATACTTAGTTGGGGATCAAAGAAATTTTTGCAAAATATGTCCCATTGTTCATGACAGAAAGCAAGCTTAATAAATGTCAAAATTAAAATGAGTAGGGTCTGTATTGAAACAAACCCTACTCATTTTAAAATTCTTTTCGTAATGCTGTATTCCCAATGAGTATTGCTTAACGTACCAGAACTAAAACGCGTAACATCAAGCAGGAAATTTACACAACTAATTATTCAATACACTTTTCCCGAGGGTGTCAAATATATCATTTAATCAACTTGGTATTTTTCTTTAAACACAGGACTCAACTCACTCCATACATCGAACTTATTTCCATCAAGATCATAAAAAACAAAATTGTTACCAGGGTGACCACGATCTTCAATTTCTCCTACTCTGACTCCTTTGGCTTTAAGTAAGGTATGAAACTTTGCTAATTCACTATACCCATTTACCTCAAAAGTCATTGTAAAATGTTCATATTCATTATAATCGAGAAATCCTATTCTCTCTCCTTGCTTTGCTTTCACAAGAAAAAAACTTTGATTGGCTAAGTCAAGTATTACCTTATCATGATTCAAAAATGTTTCTTTCGCTCCAAGGTTTTGCTGATACCACTCTGATGCCTTCTTGGGATCTTCTACTGGTACATATGTAGTACCCACTCTTTGTATGAAAGTACTCATTGTGTCTCCTCTGTGATTGCTCATAAATTATATACAGCTCCTAAAATGTCACAACACCTAATATATTTCCGTCAAGATCAAACAAATCAAAGAATCTCATTCCGTCTCCCCCATGGATTTCACCTACTTTATTCCCTTGATTTGTTAAATAAGTATGAAAACTATCAACATCTTCACAGTAAAAATTAAAGGTTTGATGATGAATTTGTGGCATTGTTTCAACCTTGTATAAGGTTAAGGCAGTTTTCAATTCCCCTCCATCATTAAATCGAAAACCTACATATTGCCCGTCACTGCTTCGGTATACAACTTTAAAAGGAAAAGTCTCCATATACCATCTTTCAGATCTTTCAATATTTGTTACTGGAACAAAAACACTATCAATTCTTTTAACTGTTTTCATATCAATCGCCTCCTTTATATAAATAACGGCATAAAACATAAAAAAGATACGGAAAAAATTTATATTTTTTCTTTGAAAAAAAAACGATTGCCATCAGGATCGTACAACTCAAAAGTAAAGAACTGATCATCTCTATTTACATTTACACCTCGAGAGACAAGGATATGATAAGTAGTAACTATATTTTGAAAATCATTCTTCTTTAAGCTGTTTAATAAACGATTAAGGATCGTTGGTATAGGATCGTTACTCTTCATTTGAACACTGTTCATTTTTGTTAAAGTCGCTCTACCTCGATTTAAAGCAGCTTTAACTGCCCCATCAGTCATTTCTAATAACTCAGCTATATCTTTTGACTTAAACCCGAAGTATTCTGTGAGTAAAATAATTGCAGCTTGTTTGAAAGGTAATAGTGAAATGAGTACTTCTACAGAATCAATTAAACTTATGTCGGTAATTTTTTCAGCAATACAAACCTCTCCATCAATAACCTCCCTTTTTGTTTTTTTGATTGTGTCTCTCCATTGATTTGTTGCTGTTTTAAAAAGATACCCTTTAGGATTAGGATGATCGCTGAGCTTAGATGAACGTTTAATAACGTTTAAAAGCGTGTCTTGATATAAATCATCACCATCCCATGGCGTACCTGTTAACATACGACAATACCGCTTCAATTCGGGTAAATATTCATTAATATAAGGCTGCATTTCCACATCATACACTCCTAAACAACCTAGTAACTTCCATTCATATAATCTAATTATTTCAAAATAAGTAAGTTTTAACAATCTTTATTTTCTGCTCTAATCGTAAACTATGTGGCGTGGTTCCTCTATTAGAGGATAATGATGTTGTTTTATGCAACAGTCATCGTTCCGTTTTATAAAGGCTCTTATTACAAACTCTGTTGCTAGTGCTACCAAATTAGTACGATAAAAAGTGGTTTTATATGTTAGTCATCGTTGTATAGAAGAAAAGATGCCACGAATGCTATAAGTATAAGTGTTTATATCATAGAACGAAAATCAACACACAATGCCAAAACAGCCTTTATAAATAAATGGATCTTACAAAACCTAGTTGTATAGGTGTTCGTTTTTTCGTACGACAAACAGCAACCATTGCGAAAGCAGCTATATAAAACATACTAATCTTGTTTTACAAAACAAAATTACTAAAGGCGGGTTCTAGTCTATTAAGAAAATCTATATATATGACTGTAAGTTGAGAAATTCGTGAGGCCAGAAAGCAAAAGACAACAGATGAGAAAAATAAAGATACACCAAATCTAACATTTGAATAAATAAGAAAGCACTACATATCTCAAATCATAATAACAGGACATGCTAGTGCTGCAGGAGTGGGGTAGATAGTCGAGAGGTTTTTGTAATGGGTTTTTATTTATGAGTAAAGGTTAATTAGACATGGACTCCGTCTTTTTCTTTGTACGGTCCAGCCTACCATAACTATATGAGTGTCTAATATGTATATACTATGTTATATGAGATATTTCAGATAATTGTATAGAAGAAGTTGGTAATCTAAACCTCATCAATTCAAAGAAAACTTCTCTAATCGTTTCAATATTTTCCTTCATTCCGGTATCAACCCATTTATCCAAAATACTTAACATAGCACCTGCATAATATGAAGGTGCGTAATAATGGGCTGCCTCACTTAGGTTCATGAATGCCTTGCAATGCATTTTATGGCCAACATCTTCAATTTCTTTTTCTAAGATTCGTAGTAGACCTGATAATTCTTGATTTTTTAGCAATATAATCAAGTCTATATTTTCATTCCAAATACGTAGATATGTGTCCATAATGTAATTGATAGGATCTATATCATCGTTGAAAGGAGTAAGTTGTTTTTCATAAAGTAATGCAATATGATGACTAACTACTTCTTCTTTTGATTCATAGTTTAAATAAAAAGTTTTTCTTGCTAATTCAGCTCGCTCTACTATGTCTTTAATTGTAATACTCTTATAACTTTTTTCTTTCAAAAGTTCGATTAGCGCTTCTCTAATTAAACGCTGAGATCGTTTAGATAATTCATTCTTAGTCTCTTTCATATCAAACTCCTCATATAATACACATCTTTATAGGGCATGTGTATACTTTTAAAATTCTATTGACCAAACAATTTTTCATTATTATACTTCAAATCAAGATATTACACAAATGTGTATACTTTTAACGTTTCAATTCTGTAAATAGCGATTCTATTAAGCTTCAACACAATAAATTTATTAATGAAAAATACATGGTAAGTAAAAATTGCGTGTAATATTTGAAATTTCTATATGTTTTTGCATATCATTTCGAATTGCGATATATCGCACAATATTTCAGGAGGAGATAAAATGAGTAAATTAAAAGACAGCAGTAAATATGCCTATCAAGGATTAGAAACAAATGGTTTTTTTCTAAAGGGAAGTTTACCAAAAGACAAAGCCATAGAGTTAGCGGGCAGGGATTTTTCGTTTCAACAAGTTGAAGACAATAGAGTGGGTTGTGCTTTAATGGTCGTTAGAATAGAGAATATGAAACCGTGGAATATACCATTAGTAAACATCAAATATCCAGAAGCAGCGTGGTTATTAGATAAGGGAAATGGTGACTATTTAGCTGTCAAAGCGCAAACAACACTCTCTATGCTTCCTGCCTTATCAATGTCAGACAACTATAATACAGATATTGGAGATATTTCTCTTAACAAAAATGGTGAAAATGCCAATGTAATTGTGACATCAAGGAAAAACAGCTTTACTGTAGAGTTAAATGAACCGTCAGAAAATACAGAGTTTGATAAGACACTGATAAACAACTTATGGACACGCAATAAAAAAGGCAAATATTATCGCATACCCTGGGCTCCAAATGAAGCAGAAGGTATATATCAAATGAATTGTCAAATAACCGATGATAGCCTTGGAAAAAACGTATTCGGTCACGAAGTTATGTGGAATGAAAAAGCCATATACTTCATCAATCGTCGCCATAGTTGTGCTCCATCATACGCAGATCAACCATTTAGTGAAGTACAATAATAAACACTAGAAAAACTTGATTAGAGCATAATTTATATGAACCACTCCTTACGATGCTAGAACAGAGCGGTATATTCTTTACACTTTCTTATTTGTGATAGGTTCACCACTATTATTTAAAAGGCAAAAAATAAACCATTGGGTTCAAATATCCAATACCTTTATAATACGCTAATATCTCATAAAATTTTTAATAAATCGTCAAACAGACACTCATCTGCTGTTGTTTGCTAAGCTCTTCATAGAGTTATTATTCCCACTATTTAAAAGGTGCCTGACCCTAAGAATATTAACATAGTAACATACGAGGGCAGGCACACAATATTTAATAGCTTTTTAACAATGGCAAATTAAATCAACCATTCTTCATGAAATTCTGACTTTCTAAGTAATTAAGCACGGTCTGTGAAAATTCGTGATGGGATTCTTGCGTATATTTTGCAATGGTATAGACTTCAGCAAGATTTTTCAATCCCAATTGTTCTGTCATTTCCTTAAGCTTAGGGTTATCCATATAACGTTTCCAACCCTTCTCATCTCTCTCTTTATAAATATCCAAAATATCATCATTTGAATAATCTTGATACTTATCATAATGGACAAGCCCTTGCTTTGGTAGTCTATCACGTGGAGCAGGGTTTTCTGCCGGGTAACCTAATGAATACCCAACAACAGGTACTACGTTTGGTGGTAAGTTTAATAGTTTACCAATTTGATCGCAATTAGCTAAGGTTGAGCCCATATAGCAAATTCCTAACCCTTCATCTTCTGCTACTAAAGCACAGTTTTGCGCTACTAACGTTGCATCGATGGCACCGATCATAAAGCTCATGAAATTATCAAAATGTACAGGAGCATCATTAAGCGTCAACCACTTCCTCATGCGATTAAAATCCGCACAGAACGTTAAAAGAATAGGTGCATCCACAACCATGGATTGATCCATATGTGCACTATATAATTTTTTCTTAAGCTCTTTATCTTTTGTAACGATGATCGAGTAAGGCTGCATATTGCCACTAGAAGATGCACGAATACCCGCATCTAATATTTTTTCTAATAATTCTTGACTGACTTCCTTATCTTCATATTCCCTTATGGATTTGTGCCCATGAATAACGTCATTTAACTCCAAAAGATCACTCCTCATATGACAACTTAGACTTTTTTTACTTTTGCTCTTTCTACTAAACTCTTTCCTATTATATATATGCCTTCCACCAAAAAAAACAAATTTTCAATAATATTCTACATTTTCTGAGGCTAATTAATCAACAATTAAACTAGATAGCTTCTTTAAAATTAACTCCATTAAATTAACGTGTGGTTTTAAAAAATAATCTACATTAATAAAGTATTTACTTTCATTTGTAAAATAAAAATATTTTCTACCAACACTAATTGATTAACCAACTTCAACTTCAATTGTCATAATTTCTCTTGTAAAACATGCAATGTGAGTCTCATTACTTTCTATATTTCCACTCTCCATGAAAATAACTACTATCACTCTTTTAAGCAAATGCGACATAAGCTACTCTTATTATGTATTTTTTCGCTTTCTCATTTACCATGAAATTAATCATGCTCATAGACCATACTAATCTTACAAAACCTATAGTGCAATATACAAAGGGAACCGTGTTATTTTCTGAGGACAGTATCTTTACAGATTGTTAAATCTTATTTCGTAAACTATGGATTAACGTGTAAAATGCCAATCAGTTTTTCTCGTAATTTTATTATGCTTTGCTACATGCATGAAAAATGCACTTTATCTTCTGTTAATTACCTTATTACAATTAGCCCTTTATTTCGTTCGGTTCGGCTTGAATATAAATATGCTCTGGATGAGGATGGCTAAGAAAATCATGATGTGATATTGACCATCCATATGCACCTGTATAACTAAACAGAAGTATATCCCCAACTCTAAGCTTTGATACATATACTTGTTTTGCCAAAATGTCATTAGGAGTACAAAGCTCTCCTGCTACTGTTATGACATCATCATTTAATTCTGGACGTGTGAATGGATATACCCATTGTTCTATCGGGATGATAGTAAAAGGGTGACTCTGTTTCCAAGCGGCTGGTAACCTAAAGTGATGACTCCCTCCTCGCACGACACAGAAATGATGGTTGTGATTCTGTTTAATATCTAACACTTCAACTGCATAGTAACCACATGATGAAGTGACATACCTCCCACATTCAAACAACACTTTTCTATTAGAATCATTCTGTTTTGCTAGCACATCTTGTAGCCGAGTTGTGAAATTCTCCCAATCAAATTGTTGTTCTATCTCATTGTAATTTACCCCTATTCCGCCACCAACATTTATATATTTACTGTCCATATCACACATTAACTCCCATTTTTTCACTTTGTTAAAACAATGATCTACAAAGTCTGCATGAGCTTTGGAGTCAAAATTATTTGACATTGCATGAAAATGAAAACCGAGAAGCTCTATATTCGATAAACCTATTGCTAGGTTAACTGCGTTTGGAATGTCATTCTCATCTATGCCAAATTGTGTAGGGACACCAGACATCTTTAATTGAGCATTAGGAACTGAGCTTCTCAAATTAACACGTAGTAATATTGACACAGTTATAGCTCTTTCTTCTGCGATATAATTTAACAATTGTAATTCATTAATACTCTCAACATGAAACAAGGACACACCATAAAAAATGGCACCTTCCAGCTCTTCTCTTGTTTTAGCGGGGCCACCGAATAAGATTGGAATGTCTTTATCAATTGCTCGTACTTTTTCGATTTCTCCTAATGATGCTACTTCAAAGCCAGGAACAATTGGCGCTAGAGTTTTTAACAGTGTTTCATCTGAATTAGCCTTAATCGCGTAAAATAATTGACACGATGAAGGGAGTGTTGTCACTAACTGTTTCGCATGAGTACGTAAATGTTCTAAATCATATACATGCGCACAAAAGGGTTTTTCACGTTCTGACTTAAGAGACTTCACAATGTTTTCAATCATTCTTTCATTCTCTCCCGTAATGATATTTTAAGAGCGTCTAGAAAAGTGGACAAAAAGCTGGCTCTATAAACACTCTCTATAAATAATAGATTTGTCTTCTATACGTAACAACAATAATAGTAGAAACTATACAGCCTAAACCCATGACGACTCCTGCCCACATCGTTCCAGCCCAAGTAGCAATCGTTCCAATTACTAGAGCTCCTAACGGTATGAATCCTCTATCCATTAAGGCGATGCTTAAAATTCGCCCACGCAGTCGATTTGGAACTTGCATTTGTATAGTAATTCTACTCATTGTTCGGTAAATCTGACTCGTTAAACCAACAAGGAACATCGCGATACTACCAATAAATATATTAGAAGTAACAACAAATAAAAGTAATGATCCTCCGAACGCAATTATAGAATAAATTAACCATTTCCCTATATTGTTAAGCTCTCTTCCAATTGATAGCCAGCAAGATCCAACTAGTGCACCAATTGAAGAGATCGCTAACAGCATACCAAAACTACCAGGTCCTAACTTATATAGTTCTTTAACAAATAGTGGCATCATCGTCGTATAAGGGAAGCCAAATAACATTGGCACAACCGCTAATATGAGTAGTGACTGTACCGTTGGAGTTGTTTTTACAAATGCTATTGCGTCAGCAATCGATGTTGGATGATTTACTTCCCTATTAACCTCTGAAAATGATTGATAACGAATCATTGATAATGACAAAATGACACCTAACATACATAGGGCATTTAAATAAAATAGATTCCCAACATTAAGCACTGCAAGCAGCAACCCTGCAATAGCTGGTCCAATAATACGAGCTAGATGAATAATCGTTGTATTGATCGCTATTGCACTTGCCATGGAGCTTGTTGGTACTAGTTCTGGTAACAATGCTTGACGAATAGGAGGCTCCAACGCTGCTAGTATAGCTCTTGCTGTTACAATTAGCATAAATAGCTTATAAGACTGCCCACCTTCTACTAGAAAGCCAATCCAAACGGTTAATAGCATGATTCCACATTGCAATAATATTAATAGTTTTCGACGATCATAGCGATCTGCCAACATGCCACCCGGTACGCTAAAAATAAAAGTTGGTACTAGCCGACATGCATTGATGATCGCAAGCTGGAGCGGTGAGTTAGTAAATTGTAACACCGCCCAGTTTAATACAACTAAATCCATCCAATCTCCTACACGTGTGACTAAACTACCACCCATAAAGATGCTGAATGTTTTTGATCGTAACGCAAACCTTGATTCTTGTTGCTCTAATTGTACTTCTACTTGTGCCATTGCACTTGGTCCTGCATAGTAAATTGATGAAGTGGATTGGCTACAGACACATAGGCATATTCACTACTTTCTGGTTGTAAACGCATTCTAGTAAGCGCCTTATGATCTACATTCCTTTGATAAAGTGCCGCCTTGTCGATCCGAACATTTTCCGTATATACCTCTTTTGTTTCAAGCTGGGTAAATACATTGTCACAAATTTCATGTATCACCTTCCAAAGCTCTACCTCTTTAAATCCGAAATGCTTACAAGTTTGCAAAATTAATTCACCACAATGATTCTGTATAACGGTATAAAATACTTTATTATGCATGTCTTTAACATTATCCGTTAATGTCATTGAACCAGGATAAAAATCTGCATGAAACCCTTGTTCTACAAGACGCTCCCTATATATTCTAGCTCCTCCCCAATCACGGAACAGCATTCTTATGGGGCGGCCGTTGTTAAATACCATTACACTATTTTGCAAATGACCTTCTAACCCAATCCCATATTTGACCATCATAGTAAGGTAACCAGGTAGTGAAGTTCGTATATATTCTTCAAAGAATTGGGATGCAGCATTTTTTAGAGACGAAATCGCTTTATTCTCCATGTATTTTTCTATCAAGTCTACAAAGATTGGTTGCTCCGTTATTGGAGATTCAGCAAACAATGAGCTACTCACTATTGCGACTTCTCCTTCATCAATAAAGTTCTCAATATTTTCTCGAAACACTGCAGAAAGATTTCTGCTTTTTAAATTACGAGTATCTTTGTTCGCTGTAAATTCTTTCGTTTTAAAATTAAAACCTGCGCATTCACATACTGGGACAAATGTTGCTAATAAATCATGTTCATTCATCATAATTTGACGTATCAGCTTAGTAAAAACAGTAGCATTGTTAGTCGTATTTGCTGAAATTGAGCGAACTGTAGATGTCATCTGGCTGTTAATAGCTACCTTTATGGCACAGTTGTTTGTAAATGGTACGACTGTTCTAAACGACGATGTAGCTCCGCAAGGTATTTTGATACTACTAATAGGAACAACAACTTTATTTTTAATTTCCTCATTATAAATAACAGGTATAGCTCTTTTAAGCTGCCAAGGGTGAACTGCTATTATGACATAATCACATAGAGCGAGCCCTTGCTGTGTAAATTGTTTTTCGGCTGTCACTTGTAACTTAGGATATTCATTGAAGAGGAAGGCATTGGCTTCGTTATTATGATCAAGTGTAGACCATTCTGCATAATCTTTCCTCACTGCGACGAATTGAATATCTGGTACTCCATCAAATTCTGGGGCGTAATGAAATACTTCTGCTGGAATTAAGCCCATTTTCGTCTTTGTACCAGGGTGTAAATTATGACCTTCCACACATAATTGTTCGAAAAATAAACTCGAATTAAATGTTGGATCATGTTTTTTTTGCAAACGCACCCAGTCCACAATGTTAGTTATTTCAAGTTCACTAGCTTTTTGCTGTAACGTTTGTTTCTTCTGCTCCCAGTATGCATATGACAACGTTAAATTTGCTGAACCATTCGTTAATTCCTCAGCAAGCTTCAACCAACCACTTGATTTATTTAAAATTGCTGCATCTTTATCCCTCATGAGATGAAGGAATTGAACTGATTGTTCAATGACTCGAACCACTCCATCAGACAAATGCAAAATACGTCCATCCACTTCTATTCTGTTAAATGCATATGTTGTGCTTACTGGCATAACAAGATAATCATTGCTGTATAGATGGTATAGTTTATAAACCTTGTTACCCTCTATTCCAAATGTATGTAAAGCTTCAATGATTTTTTGCCATTCGTTATTAATAGCAGGAACATTTAATACATGTATACCATCTTTGACAAATAAGTCATACGAATTTGAACTCAATCCTAGAATATCTTCTCGTAACATTGATGCTACTAATCTATTTAAAATTCCATGACGTCCTTTTGCTAAAGAATTTGCAAACCTTGACTTTAAATGAGGGTAATGTTCTTCTAAAAATGCTGCAACAGCTTTTTCATCTTGAAGTAACTCTCCTTTTCTTAAACTTCTAAATGAATCGCTTAGTGTATCAGTTGCAATAGTATGTACATTAATGTTACTCATAATTATTCTCCCCTTTCCATTTCGCCAAAGGATTGGGAACTTTTTTATAGGAATAAGATGTAATATCTCCTTGTAACCTCATCGTAGTGAGTCCCTTTAGATCAATCATAGGTTGAAATAACGCTTCCTCATCCTCATTAGCCACACTGTTAATATCAGTTTCTACCTTCAATTTACTAAAGATAGCACTGCAGACTGCCTTGACTTGCTTCCACAATTCTTCTTCATCAACATCTAATTCACGCACGATACAAGTAATTAATTCAGCAATATGATTTTGCATTACTGAATAAGATATAATATTTCTTAATTGAGTAACGTCATTGGTCACGATGGATGAATTTGGATAAAACGTTGCATGAAACCCTTGCTTCTCTAACCTTTCGGGAAGTACTCTTATACCACCAAAGTCTCTAACAATCATTTTTACGAGCTCCCCATTACGAAAAACGGAGACGCTATTTTGCATATGCCCTTCCAAACTGATTCCATACCTTACCATTAAAGTCAAAAAGCCACGTAATGATACTTGAGCATATTTAGATATAAATAATAAAGCAGCTTCTTGATTATTTGATGTTTGCAATCGATTTGCCAATTCTTCTATTAATTCAATCACAATTTTTTTGTCACTAATTGGTGACTGTGCTAATAAGGCAGCTGCAGGCATAGCGATTTCCTCTTCGCAACTAACATAGTTCTCTGGATTTTCCCTTAAAATACAAGCTAGATTTGCTTCATAAGTCCATCTTTCATCATTTGATAATTGTTGATTAAGTGGTTGAAAATAGCTACCAGCTCGTTCTTGAAGAACGATAAAAGTATTGTCAAAATGATTTTCTCTCTGTTGGATGACAGCAAATAGTTTTGATAACATTGGTCCATTCTCAACTGAATTTGGTGAAACAGTTCGTACTGCACTAGTTGTTTGTACATTAATAGCTGTTTTTATATGATGTTTTTTCTGTCCCCAACGCTGAATCGGTGCCAAGGAACGAAAGGATATTAATGACTGTGTTGGTAATGAAAATTCAGGGATAGGTATGATGTGATGCTGCTCTAATTCATTTTTGTACAATCCACCTAGCGTATGCTTAAATTGCCATGGGTGAACTAGAACTAAGTCGAACTGGTCAGGATTAAGCCCACTTTTTATTAAGTAGTTTTCAACTATTTCTTGTAATCCTGTGTACTCTTCATACAAATAATCTTTTACCGTCAAATCATTAACAGAAGTTGTTTGACAGTACATTTTAGAAACGGCTATAATTACAACTTTTGGAGAAGCACCCCACTCTGGTGAATAATGAACTACATCTCCAACTTCAAGACCTAGCTTAGTCTTTGCACCTGGATGTAACGTATGTCCTTCAACAACCCACTGTTCAAAAAAAGCAAGTGGACTAAAGTTTGCACTTTTTTGTCGCTGCTTGATTACCCATTCCATGGATGTTTGTATATATTCTGGAAAATCTTGTTTTCTTCTTTCAGCTCCGGTTAATGCTAACGCTAAATTTGCAACTCCGTTTTGAATTTCTAGTTTGAATCGTTCATACTGCTTATCATCAACACCTGCAAACAAACCTTCATTTTTTAATATCTCTAGAAGTTCAGCAGGATGGGCAAGCTTATGAGAATTCTTATGACTACAAAGCATTATATCTCCTGCTAAATCAAATCGACCAAGAGAATGTAATTTCTTCACATCAGCCTGAAGCCACTGGACATCAGACAATCTTACACGAATAGTCAACTGCTTACCTTCAAGCCAAGTAATTCTTTCCTCACTAATGATTCTCTCCCGAACAAGAGATTGAAACAAACGTTGAAAAATACCTCTTCTACCTGCATGAATATTTTTTATATATGTATCAAGCAATTCAGGTTTTTCCGTCTTAATGTATGATAGAGCTTTTTGTTCTTCGTTATCGAAAGTAGTTTGAGATAACATCGTAGTTGTATTTGTATGCATCCCGTTCATTTCAACCCATCCTTTATATTCATAAATTTTATTAACCTCACTTATCAATAACAATAATAATGATAATCATTATCAATAAACTTATGAGTTATATCATACTTGATAATGATTATCATCGTCAAGTATATATTTTCCTATTTGCCGATTCCATCTCTAAAACTAATTAACAACTTATATGTTCTCGACCGTGTGTTGCTTATTTATAACATACGAAGATATTTAATTAGTTATTAACAGAAAAGATCAGATCACCTCGTACTTTACATAGGACACTCTAGGATTTGTAGGAGATAGTACAAAACAGATTATTATCGTTCAGTTAATAAAATTTGCAAACAAAAAAACTGAGGAGAGATACTCACTCAGCTGTTAATTCTGATATCTTATGCTTCGGACATACATCGTTTCGCTATATTTTATAAATTAATCTATACTTCTATTAATATGTCATGCTAGGCCAATTTTACTATATTTGTTCATGAACCACTGACCAAACTTATCTAAGCTCGATTCTTTATTTATAGCATATGTATTAAAATCTACTTCATCAAATTGTGCTAAAGTTTTGTTGAACTTTTCTGGAATAAATATGTACCATAAATCCGACCATTTATCTTTATTTTCTTGACCTCTAACAGCATTAGCTACATATCCTGGTGAATTGCTTTCAAAGTATTTCATCATTTCACCATCATAAAATGCAACACATGATTTGAATTCGCAAAATCTATCCGACTCACCTTCCATCAGTTTAAGTATTCCTTCTATGCCAATTGTATCTAACATATGATTCACATAAGCTTTTGGAAAACCATTTAGTTGTTTGATAAAAAAACCAGAATCCATCGCAATACATGGGGTATTTACTAATTCATAAGCTTGAATCACTTTTTGCTTTGCAATTTCTCTAATATCATCACTTCTTGGTTCTATTAATTCAGCTTCAAATGGCATCACTTTTATTTTTGATAAAGATTTTTGAGCAGAAGCTATTTTCCCTTTGTTTGTTGTAACGAATACGATCTCATTCATTTTCAGTATTCCTTTCTGTGATTTTACAATGCTTGAAATCATTTTACCAAGAAAGTTTTAGATTATAAATAAGTTGATTATCTGTCATATTCATATTGCACATAATAAATAGTTTCTATTTTTAGCTTAAATCTTTCAATTATGAGAAAACTTGATTAAACATAACAAAATAAATGCAGACAATGAGCAAATTACCCCTCCAATTATAATGACTGATGATGTACCTACCAAGGAGGAAAGCCCACCAGCCAATAGAGCTGAAGCTGGAAGTAATGTCCAAGTAATAAATCTACTCGTTGCTTGAACACGTCCTAAAAGGTGCTCAGGTGTATTTGTTTGCCTAATTGTACGGATACATGGATTAATAAGCGCTACTGACATCGTTCCTATTGCGTTTGCAATGATTAATAAAAGATAGGACGTTGTTGCCCCAAAAAGTATAATTGATAATCCTCCCATTAACAATGAGAAAAAAACAATCTTTAAGTAAGAGACATATTTTTTAAAAATATTTGTAAGTAATGACCCAACAATAGCACCAATTCCACCAATCGAAAGGAGTATACCTATTTTTATTTCTCCTAGTTGAACGGTGCTCTTTAGATGAAAAATTAACACGGTTAAAAATAAGGTCGTTCCAAATGTGGAAATCATTAAAACGATATTTGTATAGTTGAGAATTTTTGTTTTAAACACAAATTCAAAGCCTACTTTTAAATCTGACAAAAAACTTATTAGTATTTTGTCTTTGGCTTTCAGCTGTTTTTCATATGGAATGGTAATGGTAGCTACAGCACAAAATGCGAGGAAGAAACTAAAACTATTGATGATTAATGCGTAGCCTGGATGGAATAAACTAATGATCAGTCCGCCTAATGTTGGTCCCACGAGAACGCCCGTATTAAATATAATAGACTGAAATGAATTTATCGTATGTAGGTCTTTATTTTGTACAAGAGTAGGTATACTCGCAAATTGTGTTGTGCTATACAGCTGAGTTAAAATACCTAATATCACTGCTGATGCATATAGATGCCACATTTCTAATTGTTCTAGAGTAAATAAGATACCTATCCCTGCAACAATCAAACCTCTACAAAAATCACAAACTAATAATACTGCTTTACGATTTAAACGATCGGCTAAAGGACCAGTTAGAGGTATTAATATATTTGGTAATCGTTCTAATGCTGCAAAGATTCCCATACTTAGGGGTGACCCAGTGATTGCTAAAACGATTAATGGTAAGGCTACTAAATAAATTTGGTCACCGCAGAAAGAGATTAGATTTCCACCTAAATAACGGAATATTGGATAATTTCTTTTCAATTCAAGTTTTTGTCGTTTATTACGAGATGAGATAGCTGACTCCAATTTCACTCCACTCCCTATTTATTTAAATATTGCTTCAGTTCAAAGTCTAACGTTGTAAGCACATGTATATTTAATGAATAAATGCTGCGATTGACCAATACTAGCCGAGCTGATCTAAGTATACTTAAGTGATGGTGAATCGTTGATTTGGAGATGTCCAATAGTGTAGTGAGTTCTTGTAAACTCCTATTTTTTTCAAATAACAATTTTAGAATTTTTAGTCGCAAAACATCTCCAAGTGCTTTATGCTTTAACATCAACAAATGATCGGCTACATACTTATCGTTTGGATGAATGCTATCATTATGAACAGGATAATAAAATATCTTTGTATCTTTTATTTTTGCCTCAATGGTCCATGGTCTATATACGAAATGTGGTATTAGTAGTACATGAGTAACAGTCGGTTCAGGTAAATATTCAATACCTCCCGTTACCCACGATACAAATTCTTCAGCTGTAAGTTGTGCTTTTTGTTCATTCTTCAAGTTGACGTCCCTAGATAAAATACTCGTTAAATGTTCTGAGTTAGGCAGCACTATCTCCTCGAACCACTTAGTTAGTACGTTTATGACATGCTCACGTAATATGGAAATATCAACATTTGCAATGAATTTTATATAACGTGGAAAGAATTTATGCCCCCTCGTTATTTCTATTGACTGCTGAATCGCTATTTGATCACCTTTTGCTGCCGCTGTTCTTATTTGCTCATAATTATTACCCATATACGGTAAACAGTAAAAACGTAATTGTTCATCCTCGACATTTAAAACGAAGTTAGTGAAATCACTAATCGATTGTGAATTAGATTCATGCAGTAGTTGTAGAAGCGCTTTCCATGTATTTTCTTTTTGTACAAGATCTAATTCTTTTGATAGTTCACTTGTAATAGAATCGAAGATATTATCCCAATAATCTTGCGGTTGGTCTAATGTACTTAACATCTCCGTATACGTTATTGCTGCTATGCCGAGAGCACTTTCCCACATTAACGAAAAATCAAATTTAACAGCATAAGATTCTCTTTTTACAGTTGATGTGTTTAACACTTTCATTTTCATCACTCCAAAAGGATATTTATGTTAATTCTACAATATTAGAACAGTTCATTCAATAATTTTCGAATAATATGAAACTAGACACCATCATCACAAATTTGATAATATTTAACTAGTTTGTAAGTTGAATGTTATATTTTGGCTCTTTTCGTAAACTTTGTTGCTATTGAGACTAATTAAGATAAGCAATTAACAATTTTATGGCAATGGACCTCATTTTAAATAGGAAAAGATGCCACGAATACCTGGTTTATATGTATTTAGTTCTTAGTACGAAAAGCAACAATCAATGAGAAAACAGCCTGTATTTAAAGTGGGTGTATACTATGAATAATAAGAAAAAGAAAACTATGTTGCAGTTACCAAAAGTCCCCGACAATTTACCACAACTAGACCTTAATAACCAACTAGAAGTTGATCAATATTTCAACAATGGTTCAATATACGATTGTGAAATTTCAAATAAATGTATTGAAAGAATTTCCTTCGAAAAAATACTCTTTAATAATGTTATATTTACTAATATATCATTCAGAAATATTGAGCTGACCGATGTCATTTTTGACAAATGTGATTTGTCTAATGTTGATTTTAGCAATGGTATTATTCATAGGGTGAAGGTGACAGATTCCAAATTATTAGGTATGAACCTGTCAGGAGCTGCTTTACGAAATGTTACTTTTAACGATTGCTTTGCAAATTATGCATCTTTTGGGTTCTCCGATCAAAAAAATGTTAATTTTAACTCGTGCTCATTAAGTCACGCTGATTTTTACGAGTCAAAGTTCAAAAATATTGAATTTAATAGATGCGAGATGCACCAAGCAAATCTAGCAGGTACAAGCTTAAAGGGAATTGATTTAAGTAGCTGTTCTTTTGAGAATTTAACTGTGTCGATAGAACAATTAGAAGGCTGTATTATATCTCAAGAACAAGCTATTGGATTTGCTAAAATTCTCGGCTTAGTCGTTAAACAGCCTCATGAATAAGTCATATCTTATTGAAAAATATCGATTCTTATTACAAGGAAACGTTCCGAGGGAAGTTAATAACTTACAAGTACACAACTACTTTTTCTATGTCATGTTACCAATCCGTTACATTTAATTATTTTTTCCTGTCAATTGAACAAGGGGGCTGTTTTTCTATTGAAAAATAATGTAGTCATTTTTGATATCATTTTTTATGTCGTATTCCCATTAGTAGTTTGGAATCTTGGTAGAGATTATATAGGAGATTATTATGCTATGCTTCTTTCGTCTGTACCAGGAATCATTTATAGCCTATACAGATTTTTTCAACTTAAGAAAGTTAATGTCTTTGGTATTTATATGCTTGCCACACTAGTAATTGGGACGCTTATTGAAGTGTTAGCAGGTTCTGCTTTGCAACTATTATGGAATCAAGTATTTTTTGCTTATGCTATGGCAGCTTTTTATTTAGCTACTGTATTAACGAATAAACCACTTACACTATACTTTGCTTTAGATATTTTTGAGTTGCAAGGAATAGACAAAAAACAAAGTAAAAAGATATTTTTTCAAAAGAAATTTCTCATTGTATTCCAATTGATTACGATTGTATTTGCTGTAAGAAGTATCGTGTTGGCAATAATTAAAACATGGCTAATCAATGAGTACGGCGTAGATGCTTTCGATAAAGGAATCCTTTTACGACAAGCATTCAGCTGGATTATGACTGGGGTTTCTGCTATTGGATTTATATATATAGCTAAGCTCATTAGTGACACTCCAGAGCTCGCATCAGTATTTAACTTTGACAAAGATCCAGATAAAGACGACGTAGAACTTAATTCACAGGTAAACAAAAAATAGTGGGGAGTTTCCTCCCCACTTTACTAATTGCTCCATTACATTGATATTCAATTTATTATTCCCACATAAATAATGTTAATTTACTTCGTCATGTGATAAGACTTTTTTTAGTATAACTGTGGCAACACACTCACTTTAACGCATTGCCAAGTCGAGGGTCAGACCCCTGACCTACATGTACTTGTAGATTATACATTCCAGCTCTGTAGCCGTGAGGTAATGTTTGTTCAAGACGTTGATATGTAATATATGGCTTTTGAGCATTATCATCAATCATTACTTCAAATAACCCTGATATTGTTTTTGACTTTCCATCCTGCATATAATCAATAGTTAATGGGACTAAATCTTTCGTTTCTTCAGTCGTATAAACAATTGAAAAAAATTCAAAGCGTTCTCTATCTTCTCTCACTTCACGTTCAAGATTTTCATCATATGAGAAGCTTTTTATGTCCTGTCTTTCCACATTTAACTGATTAATATATGGATACACTAGATCAAATTTCCAGTTTTCAAACCTTGATGGAAACGTCTCATCATTTGCTAAAGCTTGCTCATAATCAAAAAAATGGACTACTGACAAAACCGCTATTAGAATTATACCAATGCTTAAATGGTATTTTAATGATGTTAGTTTAATCGAATCTCTAATTAACAATAAATATAGTAATAATATAATACACAGTACTAAAAAGCTTAGCAAAGGTGTTAATAAATGAATCGCTTTTAGTTCAATTTGTAGTCCTAACTCATTTATTTGATCTAGATTCATCATTTCACTTCCTAAAAACCCATTATAAATTAAGTAAAGTGTGAACTTCATTTTGCTTTTATTATTACTTTACAAAATGCTAATAATAGATTATTGAATTCGTTAATAATACCTATTATGATTAATTTATTTTAAATTATACTTATTTTATATAATTTGTTAAATTATGTATTTATATAAATTCTTAATTATAACACCATAACTTTCTTAAATTCTCCTTTTCTCAACCACTAAACATATGAAACCACGTATAAACCCAATACTAGGATGATTGAATTCATGTGTTAGACGAAAAAAAATCTCCCATTATAATAACTGAGTTAACATATTGAACATTCAATAAAACCTCGTTATTCTCACAGTAGATTATATAGAAATCTCAAACTCAAGACTTATTACTTTAGTAATAGGTCTTTTGACGTTATTATAGTATTAAATAACATAATTATGGAATGGGGTATCATAATGGAAACACTACAGGCAAGTTTAGACACAATTACACGTCAAAGCAAAGCAACTATGCCAATGAACGCTTTTACTGTATTAGAAAATTCCATAGCTTCACTTCAACAAGCTGGTATAGCTAACGGACTACCTGTTGGTCATAAAGCACGTGATTTCACTTTAACTAATGCAAATGGTAACCAAGTCAATTTATATGAAGAATTAACAAAAGGACCCATCATTTTAACATTTTATCGAGGATCTTGGTGTCCATATTGTAATCGTCAGCTACGTGCATACGAAGAAATACTACCTGACATTAAAAAAATTGGTGGGAGTTTAATTGCCATTAGCCCACAAACTCCAGATAATTCATTAACAATTAAAGAAAAAAATGATTTATCTTATGAAGTAGTTAGTGATTTAAAAGGCTTAACAGCTGCAAAGTATAATGTGTTATTCGATGTTCCACAAGAAGTGAAGGAAGTATATAATCAGTTTGGATTAGATTTATCTGAATACAATGGAGGAGGAAACTGGGTTATACCAGTACCTTCAACATTTATGATTGATGAGACTAGTAGAATCCGATTTTCATATGTTAACCCAAATTATATGCAACGACTAGAGCCTGAAGACCTGCTTACAGCACTCAGAAACCTCTAAAGTGAAACATACATACATCTAAACCTAGTTGTTATTGGCTTCTTTCGCGTTGATTGTTATTTATTTTCGGTTAAGAAGCTTGAGCACGCTATGTATTAAAACGCCTAAATGGCGTTTTTTTTTTCGAAATGCAGTTTTATCTTATATTTTTGCGGTGATATATATTTTGTAGCACCCTCCTTTCCAAGTCAAGTAAGCTTCGTACTTGAAAAACCTACAATTCAGGCGTAGGTTTTTCTGTTTTAGCTTTATTAACTCTGATAGTAAGAATTAGCTTGAATAATTTTTCATTATTTACAAACGCTACATTTTAGGAGGGAAGCTACGTATGAAAAAACAACAAAAATCTAAAGAAGTTGGTCAAAAAGCAGATTCTATGAATCCTATGGACCAAGGATTAAATTTAGTTTCTCAAGTCGTCAATAATACGACAGGTCTTGATGAGGGTAATGATGGAAAATTGAGTAAAACAGACTGAACAAATACCATTTTGGTGTTTGTTTTTTTGTGTTCAAATTTTATCTTAATTTAAGGTTATGATTTTATGCTATATATTTCATTTGAAGGAGGAATTTTATGAACAGTGCGCTCAAAGATATGCAATCAGAACTGATAGTTGAAGCAAAAAAAGGACTCCCTTTCTTACTATCTGGGACAATCGTTTTTTTTATCATCTCACTTTTTCCCATAATTTTCCCAAAAGAGATCGTTCATTTTATTTGGTTATTTGGGTTATCCTTGATTTTTCCATTAGGTTTTTTAATAAGTAGGATACTCCGTATTAATTTACTTGTAACGCATAATCCTATAGGTATATTAGCATGTATTATTGCTGTTCCTCAGGCTTTTTATATACCTCTTTATATCATTGTATACATGCTAATTCCTCAATACTTGCCATTTACTATTGGACTTCTCACCGGTTCACACTTTCTTCCTTATGTGTGGATTTATAAAAGTAAAGCTTATTTATTTATTACATTAAATGCTTGTCTATCCTCTATTATATTAGGTTGGATTTTTGTAGACTATGCCTTCACAGTAGTGCCATTAGCAAATTTCATCGTTTACGGTGTTGGCGCATTACTTATCATAAGGGAACTTCGAGTTGAACTTACCTATTAACAAAGGTAAATACATAAAGTATTTCAAATAAATTAAGGAACAAAACGTAAATCGGTCGTTACTTCTAACTTTTATAAATAATTTACACCTACACGCGGGTTTTGGTGCCTCTACCCTATACAATAGCAAAGGTTTGCCCATAGAAAAAACATACGGTACATATTAACCGTATGTTTTTGAATAGCTATTTCGTAATAAGAGCTACCTATATTATCGTGGACTAATTTCGATCAGTTTAATTTGGTGGTCGTCTATTTCTTTGAGAGTAAAGATATAGCCTTCGTATTCAATGATTTGATTTTCTTGTACATCTATCTCCTTCGTCAAAATCCACCCACCAATCGTATCGATATCCTCGTCATCAATACTCAAGTTCAATAATTTATTCACTTCACTAATTAGTACTTTGCCATCAAGTATATAATGATTATCTTTAATATTTTGAACGTCTGGGGTTTCATCCACATCAAACTCATCCCGAATTTCACCAACTATTTCTTCTAAAATGTCTTCAACGGTAACTAACCCTGACGTACCACCATATTCATCGATTAATATAGCCATATGAATTTGATCTTTTTGCATTTTTTTCAATAAATCATGAATAGGAATTGTTTCAATCACGTAAATAATCGGTGTGACAAAATCTTTAATTGTTGTAGTGTCTATATCTTTTACATCGAAATATGCTTTAATCATCGATTTAAGATTTATTAAGCCAATAATATGATCTTTATCACCATCAATAACAGGGTATCTTGTATACCTCTCATCCTTCACTTCTCTAAGAAAATCTTGGATAGATAAACTCACATCAAAACTTACGATTTCTGTTCTTGGTATCATAATTTCTCTAGCGATACGGTTATCAAATTCAAAGATATTGTCAACATACTTGTATTCTGATTGATTTATTTCTCCACTCTGATAGCTTTCAGATAGTATAATGCGTAATTCTTCCTCCGAGTGAGCCATTTCATGTTCTGATGCTGGATGCAAACCAAATAATTTAATAACGACCCTAGCTGATCCATTTAATAACCAAATAAAAGGATACATGATTCGATAAAACCATATTAACGGTGTAGCTAATAATAATGTAAGCTTTTCTGCTTTTTGAATCGCTAACGTTTTAGGTGCTAATTCACCAATTACGACGTGTAAATAAGTAATTGTACCGAACGCTATAGCGAATGAGACAATACGTGAAACAGAAGTTGGCATATCAAAATGTTCGAATACTGGGTGTAATAATCTTTCTACTGTAGGTTCACCAACCCAACCAAGTGCTAAAGCTGTAATTGTAATACCTAATTGACAGCTCGATAAGTATTCATCTAAGTTACTCACAACTTTTTTTGCTGCAATCGCTTTTTTATTTCCTACTTGAACTAATTGATCAATTCGACTCATTCTCACCTTCACGATTGCGAATTCCGCCGCTACAAAGAAACCTGTTAGTCCAATTAAAATAACAATTAAAAATAAATACAATAAGTCAATACTGTCCAATAAAATTACCTTACTTACAATGAAGTAAGGTGTCACCTCCTGAATAAAAATATAAATATCTAGAATTAGTTCCTGTTTCTGTGCTTTTTTGTCCTGTTTTTTGAACATGCATATATGCTAATGCAATTATTATATATGATAGTCTAAATTACGACAAGAAACACAACATATAAAACACATTTTTTATAGAAAAAAATAGCAAATTGCAAGAAAAAAAACCTTCCATCAAATCTTTTACTACGGATGTTTTCGCAAAGGTTGTTGTTTTTTCGTACGAATAAATATAAACATCATTTCTTCAGAACACAGATGCCTAAACATATAAAAACACTTTTTTATTGGTACTAATTTATTATAAATAGAACAAAGTTTACAAAGCCTTTATAAAAGGTTTACATTTGAGTAAAACCATCTTTCTCTTCTAGTATAGGGACTATAGCAATAAAGTTTATGAAAATAGCCTTTACTATCTATACGAACATATACGTGAAAGGTTTCAACAATTTAAATATACTTATGATAATATTTTAATATCTCTTTTTAATTGTAGTAGTTTTAGGTGGTAACTAAACAAAAATTCGTAGGCTTCTAGTAATTTTTTTGCTTCAAATACGCTTTTTCCCCACACTGTAATACCATGATTTCTTATGAGCACAGCACCTTTGTCAGATGTAACGTAAGTACTTAATGAATCTGCTAACAACTGGATATATGCATCATTTCTTATAATTGGTATTGAAATTTCTGCATCTTCTTCCCATTCATCGAATGCTTTGATCATTTCTTGCCCATGAAAAGTCACTTGTCCTTGATCTCCATATAGTTCTGATATAACATTATTATCTACCGTATGTATGTGTATACAACAGACTGCATTTGATTGTTTATACACTGCGAGATGAAGTGGAGTTTCTGCTGAAGGATGTAATTTGGTACTACTCGTAGGGTGTCCTTGTTCATCTACTAATAAAAAATCATCCTTTGTACGCTGCCGTTTGTCCTTTCCACTTACCGAAATGAGAAATGTTAACGGAGAATCACTTGCTTTGATTGAGAGATTGCCACTCGTTGCATAAAACCAATCTCTTGAACCTAATTCATCTTTTAAGCTAGCTAATTCATCCCATTTTTCTTGAAAAACGGTCATTTTATCACCTCGAAATATTTTTCATTTAAATTATGACTTCTTTTTCTCCTTCATATCATTCGTGTTATTTATTGTAAAATCCTGCTCATAACATCGTTTAATACTTTAACAATTAGTGACAATTAAATTTTCAATTTTAAATAAGTTTATTTAATTTATTAAAACTACACTTAAGTTTCATATTTATTAAACATTTGAAAAAGTTATTGACAAAGAAAATCACATATTGTTATGATACTTTTCAAACAAACAAATTTATGGATCGTAATTACACACGTAAATTTTATAAGTTAGTCTCTTATCAAGAGTTGGCTGAGGGATTTGGCCCTATGAAGCCCAGCAACCGACCGTAATACCATCATGAGGATGGGGCGTGTAAGCTAACGCCAGAACTTCTAAGTTCTTCAAAGGCACGGTGCTAATTCCAACAGGAAGCAAGACTTTCTGAAAGATAAGAGGTAGAAGTTCGTTCTTCAAGCCTCTTTCGTTTAATAAGAAAGAGGCTTTTTCTAGTTAACATTTACAAAATAACGCTTTTTTGGAGGTATTTATGAGTTCAAATCAAAGTACTTATCAACCGCTAACGGAAAAAAGTGCAATTTCTTTAGCCCAAAGGTTAACACTTTTTCATGAGCAATCATTGTTAACATGTAAGGAAATTGGGGATGGAAACTTAAACCTTGTCTTTCGAGTAGTCGATGAGCGTAACAACAAAGGAATCATAATAAAGCAGGCATTACCATATGCAAAAGTTATTGGTGAAAGCTGGCCGCTTACTTTAAAGCGCGCAACAATTGAAAGCCATGCGCTACTTACCTTTGCAAGCTATTGTCCAGAGTATATTCCAAAGGTTTACTATACCGATGACAAGTTGTCAATTACTGTGATGGAAGATTTATCTCATCTAGACATCGTGAGAAAAGGGTTCATCAATAACAAGTTATATCCATCTCTCTCAACCCATATCGGTACTTTTTTAGCAACAACATTATTTTTTACTTCTGATTATGCTTTAGGACCGGAAAAGAAAAAGCAATTACAAAAACAGTTTGTCAATCCCGAGCTATGCAGAATAACAGAGGATCTCATATTTACCGACCCTTTCTTTAATCATGACACAAACAACTATGAAATAGAATTACAAGAAAATATTCAAGCTATTTGGAATGACTCTTTCTTAAAGCTTGAAGTCGCAAAATTAAAAAAAATATTTTTAACGCAAGGTGATGGTATTATTCATGGAGATTTGCACACTGGAAGTATCATTGCCAATGAGGAAGAGACTAAGATCATTGACACTGAATTTGCCTTCTGTGGACCTATAGGGTTTGATATTGGCTTATTTTTCGCAAACCTTATTTTACAAATCTTATCTCGACCAGATAATGAAAGAAGCTACTTATACAATTGTATTGAAGGTACATGGGACACTTTCACCACAACCTTTGTTAAACTATGGAAAAACCATAGCATTGAGGCATTCACTGAGGTTGGAGGTTTCGTTGAGCACATTTTAACACAAGCATATGCAGACGCAATTGGTTTTGCTGGATGTGAAATTATTCGCCGTACGATTGGCTTAGCACATGTGGAGGATTTAGATCGTATTACTCCTCATGAGAGAAAGATTCAAGTTAAGTCGACTGCTTTACAAGTCGGTAGAACACTTATTGTAAATCGCCACAGTCTTACTAATACTTCAGAAATTCAAGATGTTATTCAACATACTGAAAGGAGATTTGTAAGATGAGGCAAGTCTCAACTCTTCCTTTATCGGTAGAATGGAAAGACCATTTCATCAAAATTTTAGACCAACAACAGCTACCACTTGATACAATTTTTATAAATTTAACTACACTAGAAGACGTTTATCATGCTATTGCTTCGCTAAAAGTTAGAGGTGCACCTGCAATTGGCATCGTGGCAGCTTTTGGATTAGTGCTAGCTGCACAAAGCTATCATATACATAGTCTAGTAGATTTCAAAGCTAGGCTTGGCAAAGATCGTAACTATTTAGTAAGTTCTCGACCAACAGCTGTTAATCTAAGTTGGGCATTAGACCGACTCATTAATTCCATTAAACAAGCGACAACAGTTGATGAAGCAATCACAATATTAACTGGTGAGGCAATCAAAATTCAGCTCGAAGATGAAAGTGCTTGTCGTGAAATTGGTGAAAATGCAATCAAATTATTAGGTACAAAACGCCGTATCTTAACAATTTGTAATGCAGGTTCTATCGCTACAGCTAGATACGGTACAGCACTTGCTCCGTTTCATCTCGGCAAGGAGCGTGGAATTGACTTTTCCGTGTTCGCGATGGAAACTCGCCCTGTTTTACAAGGTGCAAGGTTAACAACTTGGGAATTAACTCAAATAGGAATTGATGTTACTCTCATCACCGATAATATGGCTGCACATACTATATTGTCAAAAAACGTAGAAGCAATAATCGTAGGAGCCGATAGGATTGCTCGAAACGGTGATACAGCAAATAAAGTAGGAACGCTAGGTTTGGCAATTCTTGCTAAACACTTCAACATCCCATTTTACGTCGCTACGCCACAATCAACATTTGATGATTCGATAATGAACGGAATAGACATAAAAATAGAGGAACGTCATCATGAAGAAGTTACTCATTTTGATGGAAAAAAGGTCGCACCGAACGGCATAAATATCTACAACCCAGCTTTTGATATTACGCCTAACGAACTTATCACTGCATTCATCACCGAAAAAGGCATCAAATAAGGGGTCAGATCTCCACTGCTTTACACAGTTGAGATCTGACCCCTGTCAATTTACCAGCCTACACCAATAATTAGTGCTTCTGGATTAGGATGTTCTAACAGCGTGCTGTAATTTCTTACATCATCATAAGCAAAGCCGTATGCTAAACCGTCAATGCTGTAATCATGCCAGAATTTAGCATAGAAGTTAGCTGTATCGTTTTGATAGAAGAAGTCTGAATTCCCCCAATTAACAGGGTCGTACATAATACCTCTATTTAATGCGGCACAAACTTGAGCTTCCACTACTTTTTCATCTGGACTTCCTGTATCCATCGGTCCTGAACACTCAAAAACTTCAAGTGTCGATGGTTTGTCTGTAATATATAAATTGTAAGGACCACCGTTTTTCGAAAAGACGAAGTTATCTCCTTCAACACGGCCACTAAATGTTCCTGCTTCTGCAGTAAAGGTTAATTCATTCGTTCTATAATAATCCCAAACTTCATTCACGTAGTTATCAAAATAGTTTTCATATGTTCCTCCTGGCTTAAATTGACCTTTACCTGGAGCAACGATTCTATATGGTTCTTCAACTAATGATTGGAATTCCGCTGGCATTTCATTTTTAAATGCACTAAATAACTGGTCACGCGTATATGTTTCACCTACGATTTTATCATACCCATCAGAACCTAGTAATCTATTCGTAATTGGGAAACTAAATTGGTCTACTCGAGTTGAGTTTCCGTGATAACCCCATTGGTCAATTGTAAACTCAATCCATTCGAAATAAATATCTTGGTTAGGATCTGTTGGATTATTTAAATCTGGACCTGCAAATCCTACTCTACCATCTGCTGCTTGATTTAATTTAATATACATTGGACTTCCTAAGCTAATAAACATTCTTCCAGAGTCAATCTCTGGCATTGAAGTCCAGTCTACTTCACTCATTTTATAAAAGTAGTTTGGATAGTTTTGACCGTTTTTCGTCAAGTGACCTGGTGCATCATTGTCACTTATGTTACTTTCTATCAAATTCCCATCTTTATCTACATGACTAAGCTGCCCAGTAGCTTTATTATATCCAAGAATAGCCCAGTAAATTTCATCATCAGAATACTCTCCACCAGTATTATTTTGTAATTGGAATGTCATTACACCATTTCCAGTAGGAATAGTTCCAGGTTCTGGTGTTGGTGTTGGCTCTGGATTCGGAGTTGGTTCTGTTGGCTCTGTTGGTGTAACTGAGTTTTTAGTAAATTCAACCCAATTTAAGTTACCGATACCTTCAGCAGCACCTTTAAATACAAAATATACATCATGTGTACCTGTGACATTATTGATAGTGGCAGTGTTTGTAACCCAATTTTGCCATCCGCCAGTATTTTGAATAGCTACTGTTCCAACTAAAGTTCCAGTAACGCTATCTAACCTTACTTCAATTGTTCCACCTGCTGATTGACTAGCTACTCTAGCTTCAATCCCTTTTGCACCATCGGTACCAAAATTAACATTGTTAAATGCTATATAGTCGCCGTTGTCAGTCCAACCTACATTTTTCCCACTACCTAGATCAGTTGTATCTTCTGTTTGAATACCTTGCATTGAATCATAGTCTTCTGCTTGAATTTTCTCATAAGCATTGATAGAACTAGGATTCGTTGGTTCAGTTGGTTCTGGCTCTGGAGTTGGTTCTGGCGTTGGTTCAGAAGGTTCTGTCACCACTCCAGTTGAAGTAAGTACCATGTCATCGATACGAACAATTTTTGCAGTCCCTACTCCTTCAAAGCGTAAAAATTTCGCATTTGTCAAATCCGCTTGAAAATCAGCTAAAGGTATAGAAATTGTTTGATAAATGCTTGTTACGCTACCGTACTCAGATAATTTTAATGAGCGATTTGTTCCATCATTTAATACGATGTTAATATAATTCTCTTCGCCACCATTTGCTCCTTTTAAAGTAAGCTCCAGTGTATCATAAGCAGAAATATCTTTGTTTAAGTACTGATCAAATAATTCTGCAGTTGTCCCACCATTAAAGAAGAAATATAAATTAGAATTACCTTCTAGATTGTAAACTCCTCCGTTACGTACAATAGATTCTCCCAAATCATTTGTATTTGAGTTCCACTGTGTTGAAGAGTTAAAATCGTCAATTACTAGTGGCTCTACGTTTGGATTTGGCTCAGGCGTTGGCTCAGGCGTTGGTTGTGGTTCCGGCTCTGGTGTTGGTTCCGGAGTTGGTTCTGGCGCTGGCTCTGACGTTGATCCATGTGTACCATTATATTCTGGTGTGTTATACGCAGGAATTCCATTGTTATATGTGAATGAATAACTAATAACGTCTCCCGATTTCAAACCATCTACTTCATGTGTAAAAGTAGCTCCTGATTTATTCATTCTTACGTTTTGTTGGATACCAGAGTTAATTTTGTAATGAACATCTACCCAGCTAGTATTCACAAAAGACGTAAATGTAATTTGAGATTTTGATGAGGTTATTGTGTTAACATCATGTTCATAATCAGCTGCTGCTGCAATATTATTATTAAAAAATGGTGATATAATTAATGATAGTGCCATCATCACCGTAAGCACTTTTTTAAACATATAGTTACCTCCGTACAGTTATTAATAATAGTTAGTTTACTAGATTTATTGATATGAAGTTTTGTACAGTAACCTCCTTCCACGTATATATTTCGTACCCTATGTCATTTTAGTGGGGGTCAAAAATAAAAAAACCTAACGCTTATTTTTTTGCGCAAGGTTTTTTTATTAATATGACCTTGGATTAGAATTTATTCCAAGTTGTAACTTCATCAAGTGGTAAACGAGATTTTGCAAAACCCACTTGTTTAGCCTTACCAACAGAAATCAACATAACAGGAGAGAAATTTTCTGGGACATTGAATTCTTTGATAAATTGATCAGGATTAAAACCTCCCATTGGTACGGTATCAAGGCCTTTTGCCTTTGCTGCAAGCATTAATTGCATAGATACGATACCACCGTCAATCATCGCTACTCTCGATGCATCTTCAAACGATAGATTTCCATAATGACCATTAATTTGATCTACATAGAATTTTTTAATTTCTTCTGTCATCGCACCTTTTGTTACTAACTCACCATATATTCTTTCTGCGTTTTTATATGCTTCTAGGTCTCCAAGCACTGCGATAACAACTGATGCATCAACGATTTGTTGTTGATTATTTGCTATAGGTAGTAATTGCTCTTTTGATTCTTGATCATGAATAACAAGAAATCTCCAAGGTTGTAAGTTACTCGAAGAAGGAGCCAAAATTGCAGTTTCTAAAATTTCATTAATATCACTTTCACTCATTTTATGTTCTGGATCATAATGACGAATTGAGCTTCTTTCTTGTGCAACTGTGAAGAAATTTTGGTCAGTTAATTCCTTCGGTTTTTCACCACTCATTTTTATTTCTTTTATTTTATTTAAATATTCCTCACTTGCATTTCTACTTTGTGCCATTGTTAAATCTCCTTTTATTTCAAACTGTATTTATTTCTATTACAGTATAATGTTTGAACTGTAATTTTGTCAAGTACAGTTTAACGAAAGATACCTTATACTTTTTCTCATATTTAACAAATTCTAAATCATTCTTTCTATTTATTATATGAAGAAAATTTTTAATCATTTATAAGAAATGATTCGTACTAAATTTGCCTTTTACTTTGGACTTCTCCTAAGCGATAAATAAGACTGGGATCAAAACTAGACCGACTATGCCATAGAATCATTTATCAGTGAATCTTTTAATAAAAATGACTTCACTCTCAACAATAACTAATTTTAACACCACTATTATATAACTTTAATAAAATCACTCCTTAAATAGAGAGGAATAATATATTTACACATAGAATAGGTTAATGTTGGTAAACTTTTTTAAGGAGTGAGGTAAATGTTAGACTTTGAATTAAAGAGTATTGAAATGATCAGAAATAAGGTTCTAGTTACAATCGATGGTCTATCTGATGAACAATTGAATAAAAAAGTTTCTGAAGACCGTTGGAGCGTTGCTCAACTACTTAATCATTTATACACGAGTGAACAAGGGTTTACATCTTTAATAAAAGCTGGCTTAGAAAACCCTGAAAGTAAAGAAGCAAAAAAGAGACCTCTACTATTAATGCTAGACAGATCTCAAAAAGTAAAAGTTCCTGATGAACTTGCCCCTACAGATGTCTTTATGACTAAAGAAAAATTATTACAATGTTTATCAGAATCAAGAGAAGGATTATTAAAAGTACTCAATGAGATGGATGATAACGAAGAAAACTATACAAAAGGAATTCCAAATCCGGTATTCAAATATTTAAATTTAGCTCAATCTGTGGAGTTTATCGGCTTACATGAATTAAGGCATTGGGAACAGCTAAATGAAATAATCATTGATAGCTTTTATGTACCAGTAGCTAATTAAACTCCCACAATATCACATACTAGACACACAGAAATTACACAACTTTATTATTTAATAGGGTTATAGCAATTTTTCATATTGTTTTCCCCTCTCTTATATAAACACACGTTGTTACGTGTGTTTATTTTTTGCGCTACAAATGATAGTTAACGTCACAACCTCTTCACCTATATGCTTTTTCCTTACCAGGAATCAATATATAGAAGTCAACTATAACTGTTAAACAACCCCATCAGTCTGAGATCATTCATTTTATAGTATCTCGTGACTTAGCAGGCAAGTTAACAACTTATGTTTTAAGTTGTTATCTTACCTACTAAAAATTAGTTGTTGTTATTATTTATTTGTTATGAAGTATATAGTGATAGTATTTTTTGTTCTCAATTACTACAGTATCAATAAAAGTAAAATTACTTTTTACTATTACTCTATTTGAGCTTACATTATTTGTTAAAGCAATTGCATTGAGAGATTCCAGGTTCGTTTTGTCAAATAAAAATTTAGTAAATGCCTTCACAGCTTTAGTTGTATAGCCTTTATTTCTATGGTGCATTGATAAAACAAAACCAAGTTCTCTATTAGGAGATGGCAATTCATCCCTCATAGAAGTCGTTATACAGCCAATAAATTCTTCAGTTTCTTTTAAAATTATCCCTAATTTTAAACTCTTTGTTCCAATACGAGGGACGGACTGCAAGAACTCTCTCCCACCAGGAATTTCCCAGTTTACTAACCAATCTAATCTTTGTTCTTTTGTTGACTTCCAATCTGGTAAAAATTCATCAACACCAGGGTGGGTAGTTATTTCGAAATATTCATCTAAATCTTCACTTCTCAATTCTCGTAAATAAATATCCCCACAGTCTATCATAAATTCGATATTTCGCTGTTCCATAATTCTTCCTCCTTGATGTGAAGGAGCACACATAGCAATTTTTTATATGTCTAATACACAAGTAAACATCACATTTTGGATTGCTACTTTATGAATCTTTACTACATGCACTCTCCTAGTTTGTATATGTAAAAAGTGTAGTATTAAAATTTTTAAAGATTATTTTGACTGAAATTTATAAATTAAATCTGAATCACTTAATTCAAGTTTTCTTAGTAATAATCTGTTCGTTCTTATTGAAGGAAAAGGATTGAAAATAATCATTCGATACATTCCTCCTCACACATGATTTCTTAAACATACACCCCAAACAACAGAAACTCTTCTTCTGTTTGAGTAAAAGGCCCAAAAATATAGCATTCTATACCCGAACAGCCCTTTTGAGTTAAAAATGAAGCTTTTTAGTATACCTCTTTTTATCATTTGACCTCCAAAATAATAGCATCAAAACAATTCCAATAGGAAAAAAAAATAAACTTACAGATAAAATACCTATAATGTTTTTAATAATGCTTATTGTTAAATCATTAGAGTCAATCTTCAATTCTCCATCAACAAAAAGGTTCATAATAGCAGCACAAACCGCGTATATTGCAGCATATTTAAGAATAAAATGCCACTTCCTCTTTTCATTTTTATTTCCAACTCTCAATTCCTTCATATTTTTTTTCACATTAACTACTCCTGTTTCCTTCAATTAAAACTAACAAAATTTCTATTATGTCTCGTAATATTGTTAATTTGATTTTTTTAATAAAATAGTCTCAGTCTCTTCTTCCCAAGTTATTTCTAATGTAACTTCTTCAGGTAGTGTAAGGTCATATCCTTCAGAACTTGATTCAAATGCTGTATGGAAATTTTTTATACCTTTTAAAGGACAGGAGAATTACTCTTAAAACTGCTTACACCCGTATTTAACACATATTCAATTTCAGTGGGCAGCTGATATTCGTGCGGGTTACGATCTTGGATGTATTGTATATACATCGACTCAAAATAAGAATTTCTAACTTTAGCTACTGAAAAAGTTGCAAACCACTTTTTACCTTCACCAAAGTATAAAACATTCATTTCTGGTTCAAAATTATTTGCTGTTTTATTATCTGCTTCACATCCACCAATCATAAAAATAAAAATGCAAAACAGAAGCACATAGATAGATTTTTTCAAACAATCCCACCTCTTTACTATAATTTTTTCTTCTATCATCTTAGAAAACTCAATATCACTTTATTTAACGAGTTCTTCTCCATTCTTCTGCCAAGCTAAGATACGTAAATTAATACCGGCGAAGAATGGTGCAACAACCCCTGCAAATGCTCTAATATTTACTGGTTGAAAGCTTAACTATCGCAATAAGGAATAAAAGTGCAATTAGAAATAAAAACCCTGTAATTTGTCTTTGCTTAAAAAAATTCATTTCGAAAACCTCTATTAAAATGAATAAGCATTTGGAAAAATATCCATTTAATACTATACTATAATTTTCCTTTTCTACAAAACAATAATTATAATTGATCGCTAGTAACCATAATGTCCATTGAGGTTACAAAAATCTTGCTAATAACTTTCAAATTGTTATACACTTCAGAAAGATATCTTATCAAAAGAAGAAATGGAAAAAATACTATTATCGATGCTTGAATACTAAATGAACTTTTCGGTATGAGGTTCTTATAATTAGGACTTTCTCGTATTGTATTTAATGAGGCGATTGCCAATAGAAGCAGTCGCTTTTTCTTTATGCAACTAGTTTTTATTAACGTGTTGCTATTGGTTAGGAATTAATCAGGTAATAGAATACCTTTCTACTGATTAACAAAAGTATCAACTTACTTTCCGAGTTATAACCGTGACGCTGGTACGAACCCATTAATGAGTGGTTTTAGCTTGCTAAAGGTCGTCCTGAAGGTGTTATTCAACAATATTTCCTTTTAACTAAGGGAAAACGCTTTTCTTCGGGAAAAGCGCCAAAAAGTTTAAGCGGAATAGGTCTATTTATTTTCTAAAATACATTGAAATCTTTCTACACCTGGGTACTTTTCTCCCAAACTAATTATGTTAAATCCAAAATTTTTATAAAAATTAACAGCATCTTTATCTGTCTCAGCAGATATACAAGATAATGAATGCTTATCTCTGATAAAACTAATCATTTTACTACCTATACCTTCTCCCCTATGTTTTGTAGATACAGCAATATGCTTTATTTCACTACGTTTTGAACTTAGTAATTCTATTCCTATACAACCAATAACATTATCTTCAAAGTCATATCCATACAACCTTCGAACTGGAGAATGGATATATAGTTCATATTCTCGTTCTACATTCTTTACTGAAGTTGCGAAGGATAAAAGTTCTTTCATACTCGGTTGAATTATATTTGAATTAATTTCCTTCATAAGAAGCCACCCTTTCTTGCTTAACTTGCCCTTTTTCTAAATAACCTCTTTACCCTATATTAACGTAAATTTCCACAACCTTCTTGTTATTATATTGAAACTACAATATTTTAGAAAACAGGCTAATCTATTAATAGTTAGTTTCATAGCTCCCCTAGTTTGTATAATAAGTTATTCCACTATATGGCCCTATTGAAGTATAAATATTGATTGAATTAATGTTGTTATGTTTTTTGTACGATTAATCATTAGTTTATAGATTCATTGTTCATCATTGACCAACTAAAAACAAATACCCCATCTGTTTAAGATGGGGGTAAAAAAAGTATTAAATAGTTTGTTAAAGAATGCTTTACCTATCTATGTTGACACTTCATTTGCACAAGGTCGTCACAATTTAATTGCAATATAAGATTATAAAAGCTTTAATTGTTTCTTCGTGCCATTCAAATAAATGTTATCTCGAATAGCCTGCAACAGGATAGTGATCAGAGTACTCATTGTATTCGTTTAAAACCGCTGTCCATACTGGGGATTTTACATTCAACACTTCATTTACCCATAAGGATGGTTGTGCATGATCTTTTTCTACAAAAATATAGTCTAAGTGTTGAGGGGCGAAATCAGGGTATTCATACGCAAGAATACTATTTGTCTCAGGGTCCCATGTTGATGAATGACCTGTATATTCACCTGGTGGATCAACATTTAACGTTTCTAGCATCTCTGTGTATTCATCCTCATTGTCCATTATAACGTTGAAATCACCACCCAAAAATACAACTTCCTCAATTGGAATATTTTTTTCTTTTACGAAATTACTAATTTCTTGAAATTGTGTTTGACGGATAGATGCATCTTCACCATCGCCACAACCTGTATCGTCTGCTTGTGCATGCGTTCCGATGATATGATAGAAGTGATCATTTTTTTGAATTTTTACATATACAAAGCCTTTGTTTGCAAAGTAATCCGCACCACATCCCTTTTCATAAACATATTGGATCTGCTCCACTATCGGCCACTTGCTAACAATTGAAACTCCACCATCTTCAGGTACAAAATTAGAATAAAAACCTAACGTTTCATCCCATCCATCCTTACTTCGACCAGAAACCGGAGTTTGGAAAGGGTACTCTTCTTCAAGCTTTGATAGTAAAGTCTCAGATGCTGAATTATCAAATAATTCATTAAGTATAATTGCATCTTGATTTTTCATATAGTCAGCTTCACCGATCATTTTTGCACGATCTGCTTGTCCCCAACTAGTTATATACGTTGGTAATAGAAAGACGTTATGTTGTAATAGTTTAAAATCATTTGGATAATTGTCGTTTGCATTTGTCACACTAATTGGAAAAATACTAACAATTGCAAGTATCAAACTTACAGCCAAAATCCATTTCTTCATATGTTTCACTCCTTATTCAGAATTGTTACTTTTCAAATTCTTCTCCTCTCCAATTTCATTCATTGAATAACTAGGATCGAATATAAGAATTATTCAAGGCTAGATTTTCATCCTACATTTTTTTGTATTATTAGACAATAAATAATATTCAAAATAGTTAAATATACATATATTAAACTTAAATACTATTAGAAAAATTTATGTAAATAGTACCAATATGACTCTTTCTACTAACAACTGCTAATTTATTAGACTGAGATCGAAAAATATATATTCGACAATAACTGTACAAACGATAGTTAATCATGGGCATGACCTGTAGCAACACTATTACTGTTTTTATCCCATTCTTGATATATGGACATTTTTTGATCATCCATCTGATCACAAGCTGTAAGTTATAAACAAAATTTAGAGCTGTCGATTCATTTAATCTAGGAACAAACTGTGGGTTTTTCTTTATTTCTTCATTTTCTTCAAGTTAAGATTAAGAAATGATTCTCTACGATACTAAGGAGTACTACCATTTTGAGAGAAATTTGAATCGAGGTTATAGTAAAAATAGGAGTGTTAAAATGAAAATTGAGCAACAAATACGTTAATGTAACGCTATAATAAAAATAGGTAAAACCCTGTGTCAATGAACTAAGCAAGGCTTTACCAATTTAATGAACCTAAAAGCATGAGAACAATAGCTATATCCTTTACTACGGAGCTTTTAAGTTTTAATTTTTCTATATTTTTTGACAACCATCTCACCTCATTTAGCAATCCTACTTCGATTAGTGATCTTCTTTCTTCTATTAATAAATAATTGCATTAGCGATAAGTCTTGATGAATTCTGTCCAAAAGATATTCTGCTTTTCTTATTTCATCGATAGATTTGCTTGCCCTATTATCAAGAACTCCATCTACATAGCCAATGGTTTTTAATAATTCTCCAGACATTTTTTCGTACTTTTTTACATCTCTAATCTTTATTCCTCTCCCTTCTCATACCTTAGCCACCTAAACTCCGAAAAATAGGAAGAGCACTTTACAGTGATTTTCTTCCTAAAGTGCAAGGTGGTGTTATTATCATTCTACCAAAGTTATTAAAGAGATGATTTTGGCTTGAGAGTCGATTTAGAGAGAGATTTTAGCATTTTTCTTCAAATTTCTATATATTTTTATAGGACTTATTAATATATTTATTTTTCCAACGTGTATTCTGTACAATAAAAGCACAAAATAAGTTAACCCATAAATATCAACTATTTTTTGTGAGGCTCTTGTCGTTAACTTTGTTACTATTGTTATCCAATTAGTACAAAAAAAGTGATTTAACATGGTTAGTCATTGTTGTACAGAAGAAAAAAATGCCACGAACTTTAGTTGTATACGTGTTTGGCTCTTAGTACGAAAAGCAACAATTAATGCGAAATCAGCCTCTTGTGATAATATCTTGCCAATGTATCATTTGAAAATCATAATGAATGATTGGTTTTTTTACTGACATTCCACATAACATATTTGAATATGGTTTTATAGGAAATTTAGAATTGTTTAGCTAAATCATATCACCTTGAACGATACTAAGAGCTAGGTTGTTTCGTTGGATTTATAAAAATTATAGTATAATTAAAACTTACATATTTGTGCATTTGTTCAAGTCTTATTCACAAAAAAGGTTACGAGAAAGCCAGCTTTCACTGACTTTCCAAATACCTCTTGTTAACAATTTGAATAAAAATATCACGCTAAATTGTGTATACCGATCAACCATTTAGTATTAAATAAATGTAACTTTTTCTTCCAGAGCCGCTCTTACCTTGGCAGGTGTTCTCGGTTCTCTTCGGTATCCTAAAGGAATTACTAAAGCTGCTTCATATTCTTCTGACGAGTAGTTTAGTAATTTTAAAACATCATCATTTACAAACCCTTCCATTGGACATGAATCGATTTTTAGTGTGGCAGCCGCCATCATTAAGAAAGCTGCAGTAATATAGCATTGGGATTTAGACCAAGCTGTAAATGCATCACTATTAGGAAACGACTGCAAGAAATTTATTGCAATTGGAATACCATTTTCGGGAATCCTTTCACGGATTAATTTATTTACTTCCGGAGAGTTAGGATCTAGTAATTTTTCTTTTTTAGCTAAAATCACAACAACTGCGCTAGCATCTTCAACTTGCTGTTGGCTATAACATACATCTTTAAGCTTTGATTTTGTATCTTTATCTTGTATTACTACGTACTCCCAATGCTCAAGGTTTAAAGAAGATGGAGCTTTTATTGCACTATTTAAGACAAACTTTAAATCTTTCTCAGGAATCATTTTATCTAATTGGAAATGACGAGTCGCATGGCGAAAATTTAGCGCCTCTGAAAAGTTTTGCATATATTATAGTCCCCTCTCATTAATAATGTAATAAAGTATAAGATTTCATCAATGTTGATTTAAACAAGTTCCTACAGTGATCATCCTGTAGTATTTAGACAATGTTCATGCATGCAATTGAACTAGAATACATCAAAAGAGAAATGGTACCAATTCTCTATTACGTGAAAGATTTGTTTTTTTAATCCTTCTACGGTAAATTGTAAATATAAAAGTTTGCATAGTAAATAAGTCAAATTTTTTTGACCATATAAGGGGGCTATAACTGTGGCATTATCAAGGAAAAAACCATGTGCGCAGCTCAGCAAGTTAGAAAAAATTCTTATTTCAATAGACGGTAGATATTCCCCACTTTTAATATTGGCTCTTGAAAAAAACCATAGGTTTAGCGATTTACTGAGACGGTTACCTGATGCTAATAAACAAAGCCTGTCAACTACGTTAAAACAACTGATGAAATACGAAATTGTCTTCAAAGACGTTATTAAAGAATCTGCCCCACAACATATAGAATATGGGTTGACAGAAAAAGGTAAAAAAATACGAGGAATCTTATTGCAAATGTCAGAGATCATATAGGATTGTTGTATGATGCTTACAACAAAGTTCTTAACACATAAACAATTGTGAGTGGGAGGCTAACACAAACAGTGTATGGGCCAAGGGAAAGTCTATACTCACAAACCATTTACTTTATTGAAATAGAGTATTTTTCATTAGTTTTATGTTCAACCTGCATTAGTTATTTGAATATAAATAAGACTGTTGTTTTCGTATATAATTATTAATACGAAAAACAATAATTTATGTGAGATTAGTATTTGCTAAAAAAAAGATGATATAGTATTATTTACAAATAATATTTTAATTGAAGGGGTTTAACATCATGCCTAATATTTCACTTGCAGAGGCTGTTAAGTTAAAAAGTGTTCTTTCTAATAGAGTTCGAGAGTTAGAAAATGAGATGGAGCGTGTAGCGTTTGTAGAAATTGAAAAAGGTAGTGAAGTTCCTGCTCAAACTCGTACACTCTATACAGTTGAAAAAGATCTAGACGAGGTTAGAAAAGATTTACGTTTACTAGATAAACTCATGTATCAAGCAAATATTCAACATGAAATTGTTTTTAACGATGAAGCTTTAACTATTGTCGAAGCTATAGAGCTCGCGACCCAGTTACGTGCAAAAGCACGTACATATAAAAAGTATGGAGCTTCAAAAGTTGAATATCCTTATTCATACGGGGAGAATGTAATGATAGTCAAATTAGCTATGTTTAAGCCAGAGGAATATCGATTAAAATCAATCGAAATTGAACGTCAAGCTAATAGGCTATCTAATTTGATAAACGCCAAAAACTATGAAATAGAATTAGCATTTGATAGTGAAAAATATTTTTAATCCTTGAAGAGGTGAGACTCCACTTCAGGGCATAAAAGGGGAAATCTTGTTTTTCGTTAATTCTAAATCAAACTTGTAATGGCTATAGTAAACCAATTACCGATAACCAATTACAAATTTACCATTTACCAATGACCAACTACTAAGGTTGTTGACCTGACCAATATTATTCTATGTAAGTATGTTTTTTCCTCCTTTTATGAATCCCCTAACAAATTTGTTAGGGGATTATTTTATATTTATTAGATTGTTTTTTACGAATCATTATAAACGAAATCTAGTTTTTCGTGGCATTTTCTCTTCTATAAAACGATATCTTTTCCTTTTTGTATAGGAGTTATAACATCACAATTTACGAAAAGAGCTTTTTGTAAAGATCATTTGACGTTAAATTTCTCCATTGATTCCCTTTGTCGATTAACATCTGTTTACCAAATGATAGATTATATATTTTTCTTTTCCTTTATTGTTATTAAATTGTAACATCATTTTTTATTAATATTTTCAAATGATAGTATAATTTAGGTAGACACTATAATAATAGTGTTTTCTCCTGAAATTTCTTCAAGAAAAGAGGTTATTATTATGAAAAGTAGGTTTAGAAGCTTAGAAGGCAAACAATTACTTTACGAATCTTATGACCGCTTGTTGAATTTATGGGATGTTGATATTGAGGAGCAAGATATTGACACCAGGTTTGGGAAAACACATGTAGTAATCAGAGGAAATAAGAAAAACCCTCCTCTAATACTTTTTCATGGCACAGGCGACAACTCTGCAATTATGTGGATCTACAATATTCAAGAATTAGCACAACAGTTCTATGTGATTGCAATAGACACTCTTGGTGGGGCAGGTAAGAGTGAACCTAACGATGAATATTACAACAATTTTCAACCTCATTTATGGATAGATGATATATTAGAAACTTATAACATTAGTAAAGTAAACATGGCTGGAGTATCATATGGAGTATATTTAGCACTTTCTTATGAAATTAGAAATCCTCATCGGGTAAATAAAATTATCTGCATGGCAAGCTTTATCCCTATTAAAGGCTTAGGTCTAAAATACACACTATTAGGAATAAAAAGCGTCATGGTTTTCTTTCCTGAAGTATTAAAGCCATCAGAAAAAAATGCTTTAAAGCTTCTTCGCAAACTCGGTAGTCCGATATTAGACACTCATACTATGAACAATGAACTCTTAGAACATTTCCTTTATATTCTTAAATACAGTAAACCAGAGAGAAGAAAATTTACATCGTATGAAATGGAAGACTTATCAACCTTCAAACAAAAAGCATTATTTCTAATTGGAGATTCAGACAGCATTGCTTATCACCCTGCTTATATTGACTTTTTTAGAGCCAATCATTTTAACTACAAAATAATTAAGGATGCTGGACATTCAATCAACCAAGATCAATGGAACATAGTAAATAAAGAAATGACTGGTTTCTTATCTGGATAAGAAAAAACACCATTTATTTTAACAAATAAAGTTATTTTTCTTGCTGATAATCTCAATAACCATACTCATGATGTAATTTTATTTTATATTAGTGGAGTTAAATAAATACTTCTTTGTATGTTTTTTCTTTAACCGTGACTGTCATCGTATTTTTTTACAAAATTAATGTAAATGACTTAGTACATTAGTACATCCTTGCAACAAATATATTGCATACTATAAATTACAACCATTTTCACCCTACCCTCCTCATTTATTCCTCCTTTCATGAATAATTTGGAGGGGTTTCTTTTGTTTTTAATCTTATCCCCGTCACAGTGTCAGCCTTGACTAAAAACCATTCAATAGATGTTTTTCTTTCCTGCATCTTTTCGATCTTCGTTTGCAATTAAACGTTAAACCCTTTTCATTCTCCCTTCAACTCATTGGGTAAGCGCCCAATTTCTTATCATCATATCCAAACCACTCACTCTAAATTTAGCATGCTATACCTTGTCATCATTGGATATAGTATTGTTGTTTTATTCTCATGAAAAATCCTCTTTTGTATCACATGATTAGTCCAAGCTTAATTATAGTTTATAGAATAAAATATAATGCTCTTCCAATATGAAAAGCAAACTAATCAAATAGGAGGTGTAGTTGATTTGACAGTCTGTATTTTTAACACTTTGGCTGATACTGTTATAGAAAATGTACAAGAGATATTTTCTGTCTGTTTTGTTAATACTGATCCAGCGCTAGATGGTGCGGATATTGATGTTTTTGTTTCAGTTGGAGATATGGATCAAGCAGATAATTTTGAGTCTTTTATTTTCGTACCAAATGATCCAGGAATGTTCGTTCCAATAACATTCACCGATGGTGTAGCAATTCTTGAAACTACTCTATCTGTTGTTTCTTGTAGCGAATTAAAATTAAATTTACTGAAAAAGGGCAATATAGATTTCAAATTCTCGTAACGTTAAAAGAAACCGGTCAACCTGTCGCTCAAGAGTTTGTTTATGTAAATGTTTGTGATTAAATAATTCCACCTGTTGTTAAGCTATTATTACAAAGTTATCGTTATTAACAAGTGACTATTTAAGAAGCTAGCCTAGGTTTTAGGCTAGCTTCTTTTTAGGCTAGCTTCTTCTTATGCTGCTATTTTCACATTGATTCTATCATCTTAAGATATAAACGGGGAGGTTAGTTTATCTTTAAATGAAGTTGGAAGAAATAAAATACATGAGAAGACTTTAAGTTGACTATTATTTCATAAATTTGCATGCTAACATTCCTGTAACAATAGCTCTTTAATTATGATTAAGATATCCTGAAATCTTGCATGGTTAATAATGTGTGATATATCCTTGTTATGAATTTAGTAGGTAAAGTCATTTATATATATTTACCGTTCGTCAACAATTTCCGTATTACTTTTGTACCCTTCACATCTATTGAAACAGTTACGATATTGATTTTTTCGCCAGGTGAACTTTCACAATTAATCTTATTATATTTAGTTTTTATTATTTATTTCTGCTGGATAGCTTTGTGAATCGGTTCCACCTATTTTTTCTTCAATTAGTATCGCTTTATCTGTTAATTTAGTTAATGTTTCTAATTTCTTTTCTGCTTCTTCTTTAGAATCAAAGGACTGGATTTCTACAAAAAACAGACCATCCACATCTTTAAGGATGCGTGTTTCATCTTTAACGAAAAACTCCTCTTCTAAGGTACCAATAGTTGGTCCATTAGGGTAAGACTCTGTTCTTAATGAATAAGTCTTCTTTTCCTCAAAGTTTTTATCTTCTTTAAACATTATTACTATGCTTGCAGGGGCTTCTCTTTCTTCTACTATATATTCAATAGGCTTTTCAAATTCAATAACAAATCTAATGGTAGAATCATCTAAAGTAATAATTGTATAAATATCTTTCACATAATTATTTTCTAGTATCTTTTCAAAGTTTTCAGCAGCTGAAAATCTTCTAGCGCCACCTATCTCAAAAGTCATAGTATATGGATTTTCATCATACCTAACTTTAAAAGCTCCTACATTTTCCTGTAATTCATCACCTTGTGAGAAGTTTATAAAAATATTCTCATACCCATCTGTTTCAAAGGAGTCTATTGTACTTATATCTGTTCCATCTGTAATAAAACCACCGCCGGACTTACCATCATTGAATTGAAGGATCTTAACTAATTTTCCTGCATAAGGAATATCTTTCAGTATATTTGCGAACGTTGGTGATGCATTAACAGCAGCGATAAATAATATTAAAGCTACAGAAAAACTAGCACAGATTTTAAAGATCATATTTGTGTTATTTTTTGTCTTTTTTGTTCTGCCTCTTTCTATACCCATTTGCACTATATGATTAAGCTCTGTTGGAATTCGGATCTCTTGATATTCTTTTTGTAAATCAGACAACATTTTTTTATCCATATCCTCTACTCCTTTAAATTAATATTCATTTCTTTTAAAGCTCTATAAAGAGTGGATTTTATCGTACTAACTGGTAAGTTTAATATTTTAGCAATTTCCTCCAGCTTCATATCTTCAAAATATCTTAATATTATTACGGTTTTTTGTTTTTCATTTAATTTTTGTAAAGCTTCTCTTACAACTATTTGTTCGTGAACAAGGTCTTTCCTTGAATCACTTAAATTTTCAATAAAGTTCGTATCTATTGATACGACTCTTTTATTCTTTTTTATAAAATCAATAGATACATTTATTAAGATTTTCGTTAACCAAGTGTTTTCATATTGTGCTTTTTTGACTTTATCATATGAAATATAAGCTTTATAAACTGTCTCTTGAACGATATCTAAAGCATCATCTTTATTTTTGACATAGCTATATGCAATTTTATACATTTTTTCTTGGTTGTTGTTAATCAAATAAAGAAATCTATCCTCCATCTCTTTATTTGATTTTTTATTTCTAAAACCAATGGCCATACTCTCACTTCCTTAATGAAATTTCAATCGCACTAATAAGACTGCCAACTTAAGTAAAAAGTCTCATTTTTTTATTAACCAATAATTGTCATTAGACTTTTCTAATATTCTATATGAAGGATAGAAATTGATCATTTTAAATTACTATAAAAAGTAATTGCTCTATATAAAACGAAGTACCTTAAAAAAGTAAAATAGGAAAAAACGTTATTTGACCAAAAGAATGTATTATAAGACAACCCGTTTCCTAATGGATTGTTCCTCAAACTAAAATAGGCACTCCATGGCCAGAGAGTGCCTGCAGGAGTATCATAGGTGGAACTCCTGTTACTTTGTATTTTGCTTCAAGATTTTATAAATATACACAATTTCTCCAGTTGAACTCCTTTGTTCATTAATTACGTTAGACAGCAATTAGTCAATAATAGTTTAATTATTCCAGCTTTTTTCCGTTATACTATAAACTATATGATCTATAGGATGATCATAAATCCAATCTGCATCCCTAACTCTACACTCCTCTATAAACCCTAATCTTTCTGGAATTGCTCTACTTTTTTCGTTATTTTCAGCTGGTCTAATTGCAACCTTTTTTAATCCAGCTTCTGTAAAAGCGTAATTTGTTAATGCTTTAACTACCTTTGTCATTATGCCGAATCCCTGGCATTCTTCGTCTAACCAATAACCGATATAAGCTGTTTTATTTAGCCAATCGATTTGGTTATAACCTGCTACTCCAACGACACCTTCTTTATACAATATAACCATCATTATCATATGTTTATCTTCATCATATTTACTTATGCATGACCGAATAAATGCTTTTGTGTCCTCAATTCCAGTAGTAGTGTCAACCCAAGGTAGCCACTTTCGTAAATAGCTTCTTGAGTTATGAGTTAACTCAAAAACCTTGTCAGCATCCTTCATTTCTATTAACTTCAAATATACTCTTTCATCTACCGTATTCAAAATCATATATTACCTCTATTATTTTTGTTTATTTTCATTTGGCTGTTATCGCCCTGATTAATGCTTTTTGTATACTAAGACATAAGCACGTATACCCTTATTATAATCTTCTTGGATTTTGGGCAACCACATCTTACTGTCCATTTATAATAACAATATCAACAAAGCCTTCGAAAAGAGCCTTTGTAATCAATAAATAACCAACATAGTAAATAATATACTCTCCCCCTTTAATTAGGTCTAGAAGCAGAGCTTTTTCCTTATTATAAATTGGTATTTTTTACGAAGGGTTTGAAAGTGATAAGTACTTGTTTACAACAGCACGAGCCAGACAATCTGATGAATCAACAATAGTAATATTGTTATCGTTTGGTATTTGGTGTGACACTATGTTTAAGTCTGTACATGCTAGGATAGCTGTATCTACAGCCTCATTTAATTCCCAACATAACTTACTCCACAATTGAGCTCCATCACTAATTTCACCTGATTTCACAGCTGAAATAATTTGATTTACACAAGTTTGCCAACTGTTTTTGTGAACATACTCAACATCATTTAGAGAAAAAGTCTGCTCATATAAACCAGATTGAATTGTGGGAGCAGTAGCTAACAGTGCTACTTTCCTCGTGTTAATGGGTATTTCTTTAATAGTCTCATCAATCATGTTAAGTATGGGTACTGAAATGGATTCTTTCAACTTGCTAAAATAAAGGTGTGCTGTATTACAGGGTATTGCAATAAAATCCACACCTGTAGTTTCTAGTTTTTTTGCACCATTAATAATAGTTTTTGCCATTTCCTCATGATTAATAGGTCTATCAATATAGAATGGGGTTGGACACGAATAGATCATCATGTGAGGAAAATCAATATCGTATGTCGCCCCATATATTTTTTGACACTGTTCAACCACATTATCAATGAAGGGACCAGTAGATTTTGGTCCCATCCCTCCTAAAATACCTATCATAGCGTATGTCCTCCTAATTAAATTGTTTGTTAAGCCATATGAAAGTGTTTGAAATTAGAATAAAGTATAGTATGATGCACATATGTTAACCGAATTTTTATGTGTAGTTCTCAAAAGATCGTACTTTTTAATTAGGTGCTAACCTCAACTTGTAAAATCATATGTGATTGCATGTAACGGAAAATAAAATAATGACATCCACATGATAACTGTTTGTATATTATAGTTTCCCTATGATCATATATAATCGAATACCCTTATAGTAGATAAAAATTTCTTATCTTCTACAAGGGCAATTATACTTTATCCAATAATTGTTTTAGCTACTAAGATACTCAACTTTTCTTCTGTAAAACGATGAAAGTCTTAAATAACTTTATCTTGATAATCTAATTTAATTTCAGTAGCAAAATCGTTTAAGAAACAAGGCTTATAAGTTAAAATCCACTCGCATTTTCGTAGCGCGCATTGAATTCTTGAAGAAATTGATTTACAATCGCTTCGTCGTGAATAATAAGCATATTCTCATCATTCACATTGTTACCGTTCTCACTCCAGTTGGTTGAACCAATAATCACAGTAGGGTCACTTGTAGAATTAGCATCAATCAACATTGTTTTACTGTGTAGTTTTCTGGATTCATTGTCTTGATAAACTGGTGCAGGATTTGCCCAACGAGTATTTGGATTTCCTACACTTGACTGTGTTGCAGTTCTACCTGTCATATCGACACTTGCTGACCACCACTGATTCCAATAACTCGAATCAAAGACGCCTTTAACATCGAATCCGGTTAATGAACCGGCTAAATCAGCATAAGAACCTTCCCATTTATATTTCAGTTCATCTAGAATAGATTGATCACTCCAAGCAAAAATTGTAAAGTAGGCACTGTGATCTGCCTCGTTCTTAATAATATTTTGAACGCGTCCTAATGCATTATCACCAGATGAAAAATAGACTTCTATCGTTTTTCCATTTATATTCACACTATGAGTAGTATTATCCGCTTTCCGAGTATTAAAATTAGCATTCACTGGATCTGGGTTAAGTGATGTACTCCCCCACATTTCATTAAATTCAACTTCATAAATACTTGCCAGTTCTGAACTATTCACTTCAACTACATGTTGTTGATTTCCATCTAAGATACCATTTTGCATATTTTCCTCTGTACCATATAAACCGGTAACAGTATAATTCCAACTGCCTGTAAACACCCAACTATCATCCACCACTGCAAATTTGTTGTGCATTTGAGTATTTGGAGAGTAGTATGAGTTAATATCTTTTTGTTCAGCTTCTACGAATAAATAGCCAGTTTCATTTGTATTTCCAACTTGAACTGTTACTTCCGGAAAGTCGGTAAAATCAGAAGGTAAACCAAATTCAGCTCTCCTGACTAGGTCCTCAACAACAAACATTGGTGAATCTGAAAATACACGTATATCATCTGGTGTACCAATTACTCCATCTAGTCCTCTAACCATTTTCTCTACATACAACCTCATTGTTTGGAAACGTTCTAGGTTGTTCGGGTCATCACTATCTTTAGAGTCTGCAATAAACCTAATATCTACTCCTTCAGCAGCTTTTCCAATCAAAGTATCTACGATTCTAGGTAAATTAATTTCATATGCTGCCATATCTATGCTCGTTGTAGCCTCATTTAAGCGTTGAATCAATCTGTTTTCTAAATTAACATTGTAGTTTGCTAGATTCCCAGTAATTGCATCTTCTATATTTACACATTTATTAAAATAAACATTAATAGCACCTATCTCATTAGAAACATTGTTTAATTGCTCATCAGTAGCATTGCAACCTGATGGTTCAGTTGTTACAATCGAGTTCTTTTGCTTTGGTGTTCCAAAACCTTCATTATAAGCCGTAGTAGAGCTCTTCCAATTTGAAGCAATTGAACTAACTGTTGAATCAACTCTTTCCATCGTAGCCTTTGTACTACTATCACCAGCATACCAATTATCTACTAGGTCTATTAAGTTATTTTGGTCATCTCTTAACTCTAAAATTTCACTTGTATTACTTAAAGCTCCTGTATAAACAATATCAGCCACTACATTTGAAACTGTACTATCATCCGTTCTCTCTAAAAGGAAATATCCATTAGGTGAAATATCCCCATTTAAATGTATTGTAGGTGTACCATCAGTGGAACTTAATGTCCAACCGTCAATTGATATTGTTGTGTTTGTGTTATTGTATAATTCAACCCATTCGTCATTACTACTTACATTGGTGCCCATCCAAGCTATTTCGTTTATTACTACTTCCCCTTGTGTAGCTGCAAACCCTGTTTGAAAAGAAGGTGAAACTATTGCGAAGATTAATGTAACAATTAATAATTTCTTTATTAGTCTATCCATTCCCCTCATCGTCCTTTCTGGATGTTAGAATACATTACACTCACATATTAATATTACCACGATTTTTATGGTGTTAACCACGAAAATTATATTGTAAATCTCCTGTATAAATTTCAATTCCTTCTTAAGTATTTTCATTAAAGTTCATTGCGTTTTTTATAGTGAAATAGATCATACTACTCAACTTTTGGGGTTGCATACTACTGTAACAACTAATCTCTGTATTAAATAGGATCAGGTATTTTCTTAAATGATGAAAAAAAAATAAAAAACCTAATTTCTTACAATAGAAAATAAGAAATGTCGGCTTTAAGTTTTTCACATTTTTCATATATTATTTGCTCATCACTAGGGAATAATCACGGTAATATTGGTAGTCAGATAAAATCATCTTTCAGTCCTAGTTTTTAATAAAATACATACAAAGTGTAAGCGTGAATAAAGTATGAACATGCTCATGAAGTAAAAAAATCAATAATATTTCTATAACATACGACCTAGAAGGTAAATAGTATAAGGGGTTACTAGAAGGATAGCTGTATATAGCCCTGGAGTATATGCTTTAAGTACCAACGTTTGCAAAACATGGGCAATGTTATGTATTAAAACAAAAACTACAAATGACAAATACAAAATTGAGCTCCATGAGCTATGTAAAAACTGAATTTTGATAAATGTAATACTACACATCATGATGAAAATAATGACATCTCTCTTTGCAAAAGTATTAGAGTTTAAGTTCCAAAATTGCCGTATCTTTTTTTTGATCCAAATATTATTCCCAGTTACTTTATGTTGATATTTATTCGACCATTGTTCAACTGTAATAATCTCTTCAAAATCATGGAGCATAAATATTACAACGAATAACCATATAGCATTAGATAACTCTAGTTCCATATTTCCTCATTTTTATTTAGGCTGTTTTCGCATTGATTTGTTTTTCGTTATTAGATATAAGCACGTATATAAATCTTGGTTCAGGGCATTTTCCTTTATAATTATTGAGCTATCCATAAAACTCATCATACAGTCCATTTTTATTAATGATGATTTAGTATATGAACTCATATGTTGTAAAATGATTTGTACTAAAACAGTACTTAGCTTTTAACTACATCTCTTTTGTAACAACACTCTAAATAAATATCTATAATTAAAGTATTGTTCATTAATTGGGCTCATATAGAAAAATGTATTGTTTGAACAAATAGCAATGATTTGTTGTTTTTCAACGTAATAAACTCGTTATTTATTTCTATATAAGGCTACTCGATATGGAAACAGCTCTGCTGTCATGATGTTCTCCTTAACAGCAGGGTCTTCTTTCATAATTTTTTTCGCTTCATCCTCCGATGCTACCTCTAAGATGACAATGCCAAAACCCGATGAATCCATGTTAAGAGTTCTCCCTGCTAATAACACCTTTCCTACTTCAAGTAACCGCTGTAGCATGTCGAAATGTTCTTGTATAATACCATGTTCTCTTTCAGTCCAAATCTCTTCGTCTAATAGAGTAGGTATTAAGCTAAGCTTATATAAATATTGTTTTATAGAAATATGAATGACCTCCTTTTAATTTTTTAAAGCTATGTAGATTAGGAATGTATTTTTAGTTTTATTATTATCAACTAGTTAGCTAGAAATCTTATTACTATAATTTACTTTACACGGTCCATCTTTTTTTCAGATTTACACCATTTTATAAACATTAAACAACTGAAAATGAAGTGATTAATTTCATTCAAGACTAATCTGTTCCCATTCACTTAAATACATCACATCATTACTTACCTTTTTCTTTTCAGGAAGCAGACACAAAAATTCCAATGAGTTACCATCTGGATCATAAAAGTAAAGGCTTGCTGTGGGTACCCACGTATGGACGATAGGTTCCGTTGACTCAAGTCCAAAGGCAGCCCTTGGACTAATTCTACGATCAAGGAGCCATTCTCGTGCATTCAACATATCTTCATAGCTAATTCTGAACGCAAAGTGGCTCTTATTGAAATCAACATCTGATACCTCCCAAACACCTAGCATCTGCTCTTTTTTATGATTTTTGTCAAACCAAAAAAAGGCAACCCTTCGATCTGTTATAGTATACGCCAGATCCATTCCTAATTTTTTGTAAAAAGAAATGGCCTTATCTAGGTTTTTTGTTTTAACGTGAGTTTCATATAAAGTCCCTGGAAACATTAAATCCCTCCTAATTTTATTATTTGAGTGTTTGTTAATGTTTATAAAATGTATAAAATTGTCCATTGTCCTGAATTAAATCTTAAACTACACAGAAGTATTCTTACTGTACACAATCATCTCCTCTATTACTAAAGTGAACCCTATTGTGAACGTTCAATATATATAGTGAAAACATTAATTTAACATTATTGACTAAGAGTACAATCGTATTTATTTCAAATAAACTTAGTTGAATTAAGAAGTTTCAAATCTATTTCATCATTTCTTTATACACACTAAGGGCATTAAGGTATATGGATTTATCAATTCCAAAACGACCTATTATCCATTCTTCTCTTTCTTCTTCATTTAGTTCACACTCTATTTTTCCATACTTGAAATATTGTTTAATAATGTTATTTTTCAAATGGGTAGGAACACCATCAATATAACCATAAACTTGTATCTCTCTTAAAACAGGAGAAGCCTGCCAATCATTAGAACGTTTAATTATATGTTGTAAATCTCGTAATACAACTGGTTCTGGATTCAAAGTCTTAGTAGGCCCTGGTTTTCTTTCAACTTTTATCATTTCATTAGAAACAACGTAATTAAATTGTTCTCTCCCATCTAATACCTGAAAAGATTCAAACATTGGATATGACTGAAACAAAGGAGCACAATAGCCAACATCTATATAATATGCTGTGTCTAGATCTACACGTAAACATAAATGTCCTGGATCCATATAAACATAATGAACTGAAAATCCAAGCTTTGAAAGAAGCCAGTGAAACCCTAAAGAATGTGTCCAGCAAGTACCTCCCATCCCTTTTTCTATGACACGTTCAAAATAAGTCTCGACGGAAGGTAAAAAGTCACCAGTACGTTCTCCCTTTTCCCAATCAATTATTTTTGAAAGTGTTTCCCATTTAACTTTCATTTGGTGATTCCTTACTAGCTTGTTTAATAACTCTAGATTGACATCACCTCTTTTTACCGAAAGAAAACCTAAAACATTATCAATCAATTTAGCATTGTTCATAACCCTTACCTCCAAACTAGTAAAAGCCAATTTACAAGTAATAGCGTATTTTATTACCAAAGAAAGTAATTAGATTATCCCCTTATAGTCGAGGATAACATTATGTAAAATGAATTGCCTCGTAAATTAGGTCTATCCTTTTTACGACTTTAGTTGTAACCTCTACTATCCTTACATATATTTCCATATCTAAATAATTCTCCTAAATATAAATAAAGACACCCACCTATTAGAAAGGTATCATTCGTATTATACGGTCAGTCAATTAATCATATAGATATGGGTTCTGAAGATCGATTTGGTTAACAATATAGGCAATAATAAATGTAATTTGTTATTACAAATATGGATAAACTCACCGTTGATATAGAAGAAAGTAATCTCACTATTATTAAACTCATATTCTTATAAATGACCGTTTGCTGAATAAGAAAAAATCCTGTCAATATACCTACAGGATTGTTAATCAAATGATTATAATTTATGATAATTAGTGAAATTAGACAACATTAAATACCTAATCGAAATTTAGAACCATAATAATCCCGCTGATAACACTATCACAATATATTAGGAAACAACAACATTAACATTATTTATTTCTGTAACGTTACTCACATTATTACTACGGCGTTGCTATAATTCTTTTAACCAAGATCTTATTAATAAAGGCAGAGGAACTAATGTTATGACTAATAAGATTATACCATCCCAGAAATCAGATGAACGAAATGAAAGATTTGATATATTATTCACAGTACCAGTTACAATTGTGTACGTTTGTGGAAGAGCATAGCCTATAAACAATGATACTGCCCAGATATATCCAGCTACATAAAACCATGCATACCATTTGATAATCTTAAGCTCGTGTTCTTCAACCATCTCCCATTCATGCTTCTGTTGCTCATTAAATGACTTTACTAAGCAAAATACCTCAACAATGCACCCCGTCAGAAAATTATGACGGGATGCATTTAGGCTGAGTGTTAATATGTACTAAGCAAGCTTTAATTTTTGGCTGGGGGTTTACCGTACCTTACATCTATTAACCTATGATTTCTATTGTATAGCTCTTTTTTTATCTCCTTAAAGGACTTATTCCTAATGTCATAGTTGGTTCCTTTAGAGAAGAGTTCTAAATATTTGTTTATTTCTTTAATTTCTAACAAATCTTCTTCAGTGAAGGGTATTCCTGATTGAGTTTTTGAATATAACTTTTTTACTAGACCGTAAGCATTATCTATTAGTAGTTCTGTTTCAAATGCTGCATTTATTTCATGACTTGCTCCCAATTTAGAAGTGTACCATAACATTTGAGAATATGAACGTTCAGCATCTTTCAATTCTTCTATATTTAAATTTACAAGATAAGAAAAACTTTCACTTATAAAAAAAATATCAGAGATATATTCCATGTGAAAATCACGTAATAAATCATCTTGATTCTGATTCTTATTGTATTGGACGTAGTTAATTATTACAGAGATTACTAATAAACAAATAAGTAGTTTTTGGACATAACCTTTCATATTGTTACTCATTAAAGCCTTAAATGATTTAAATCTTGTCTGATTCACCTGTTGGATGCCACCTCATATTTAATCTGATAATTCGACTATAATGGAGGTGTTATAGTTGTTCAATAGATAAAATAATGGAAAAAATAACTTCATCATTTTTTCCCGTATTTAAAGCAAATCACCTTTCTCAATTTATATCTGAATCAGCTCTACATATTACATTTACACTGCTGCCATTAAGGCATCTAACTCACAACCCTCTTCTCAAAGGCTGACTATTTTTCATTGCTTAACAGCAGCATTCATCCGATTATTAGAGAAAAATAAATCTTGCTAAGATGTAGACAGGACTTTGACAAGCTTTGATCCAAATACATTTTTAACAATCCTAGTTACTGTATTCGATTATACAGGTGAGAACACAACACTTACTGGGTTAATGCCAACTGTAACTGTAGCGATTACCGAATGAGTTTTTGTATCAATAACTGATACATTTCCACTCCCTATATTTGCCACATATAGAAATTTCCCGTCTAAAGATATGGCTATTCCTGCATCATTACCTATATCATTAACGGGTATAGTTACTATAACTGAATGTGTCTTCGTATCTATAACAGAAATTGTATTATCACTTACGTTTGCAACATATAGAAATTTTCCATCAGGTGTAATGACCATGTTATCAGGTCTTTCACCAACTCCTATAGTTGCGATGATATTTTGTGATTTGGTGTCAATAACTGAAACAGTTCTGTCCACCCCGCTTCCTACGTAAACAAACTTTCCATCTGGTGCCACAACCATCCCGATATTCACAAACTGCCCTCCAATTCCAATTGTTGTAATTACTGATTGAGTTTTTGTATCGATGACCATCACATTCCTTCGTTCAGTTGCAACATATAATAATTTGCCGTTTGGAGTAATTACCATATTATTAAGACTATCGCCCATGATAAAATTAGTAGCAATTATGTTATGTGTTTTTGTATCAATCGCAGTCAATCTTTGTTGGGTTCTTGTACTTAGAATGTAAGCTACACTTCCATCAGGAGTTATTAATAACACTATTGGAGTATTTACTATATCTACAGTCGCGATCACTGAATGAGTTTTTGTATCTATAACACAAACAAACTCTTCCATAACACTTGCTACATATGCAAACTTTCCATCTGGTGTAATTTGTAAATCTGACGAATTATCACCAACTAAAGCTGTAGCAATTACACTGTGCGTTTTCGTATCTATAATGGAAACCGAACCTGGAGATGTATCATTCATAACATAAGCTAACTTTCCATCCGGAGTAAATTGGATTACTCTTGGATCAGCACCTACGCTAACAGTAGTAATCACACTATGAGATTTCGTGTCAATCACAGAAACTGTTCCTTGTCTTCCTAAATTCGCTACATATGCAAAAGACATATACGATACCACCTTCAAATAAATTGTTGTTAATAAATACTATGAATTGTACGTATAAATCATTTGTTTTTTCTTATAATTCGGATAGTAAGCAATCTAAGGATTAAAATAGGAAAAAGTATGTCAAATCATATTGTTCGGGTATGCTGATTTCGCATTGATTGTTGCTTTTCATATTAAGAAGTAAATACCTACATAACTAAAGTTCGTTCCATCTTTTCTTCTGTACAACAATGATTTACAATATAAAACCACTTTTTAATAATTCAAGTTTGATATCAATAGCAACAATGTTTACGAAAAGAGTCTTAGGATATCAACTACAGCTTTTTGACATCAATTTGTGTAGGTATCTATACCGTCTCCACTGTTTTACAAGTATACCTAGCCACACAAGATTCAGTTTTTTAGAGCATAAATATGTAATTATTTCATACTTTTAAACCCAAACATCAACATGGTCTATCCTTTTCCATTTTGAACCCGGTCATTTCCTTTACTCCCTCTTAATGTAAACATTTACCACGTTACAATTTTGTTACATCTATTTAAATGTTATCTATTAATCTATATAATTATTGTCTACTTAACTTTATCCATATTTTAGTTATTGAGGTGTTTTTATACAATGATGAATAATCAGCGCGAATCACAGCTATTACAACAAATCGAAGAAATAAGATCAGAAATGATTACATCTGGCCTTCAAAAAGGGTTGAATCACTGTGAGACAAAATACCTCAGTCAACGTCTAGATGATTTGCTTTATAAATATCAGCTCATGATAACGAATAAATATAAGAACCGTAGGTAATTTAGTATATTATGATGATTTTTTCCATATAGTCTATTTCATCTTTATAGAGCTCCTAAAGCGTATTTCATACAAAGAGATCCAATTTATTAAACTAATTAGTATTTAGAACTTCAGTATGTAAAAAAACTCCTATTCAAGTAAATTTGCCATTAGTTCTTATCAGATGATTTATTTGCCTACTCTTACAATTTTTGCTACAATCGTCGTATTAATTTATGTAGGTGATATGATGTGTGGTAGGTTTACTCTTTTCACTCAATTTGATCAGATTATTGACCGCTTTGACATTAAAGCAGCTTTTGCAGAAGAAGAATACCGGTTTAATTATAATGTTGCTCCTTCACATTCTGTCGTAACTGTAATTAACGACGGTGAAAAGAATCGACTTGGATATCTTAGATGGGGCTTCATCCCTCGATGGGCAAAGGATATGAAAATCGGTTATAAAATGATTAATGCTCGAGCTGAGACACTTGCTGAAAAAACTAGTTTTCGACATGCTTATAAAAAGAAGCGGTGCTTAGTCATTGCCGATTCTTTCTATGAATGGAAGAAGACGCAAGAGCGCAAAATTCCTATGCGTATTAAGCTTAAATCAGATGAACCGTTTGGGATGGCTGGATTATGGGAATCCTGGAATTCCCCAGATGGACATACTATTTATTCGTGCACTGTCATCACAACCGAACCTAACGATTTAATGTCTAAAATTCATAACCGGATGCCCGTAATTCTAAAACCAGATGATGAAAAAATTTGGTTAGATCCATCTATAAATGATACAACTTATCTTCAGAAGTTGTTAATACCTTTTGACCAAGAACTTATGGAAGCTTTTGAAGTGTCATCAGATGTAAATTCGCCAAAGAACAACTCTCCTAACTTAATAGAGCAAGTATGTTAGGAAGGCTTGGTTAGGAAGGCTTGGTTAAATAGCCATCATAATGATACTTGTAAAATGGATTCTGGGGAAACTCCGATTTTAGGAGCTTCCCCTATTTCTTGTGTATTGTTTAAATGAATGGATTTTTTTATTTTTACACTAATTGTGTAAATTATATTTATCGATAAATTTACAAAGTTACCATTCAAAAATAATATTATTGAACCGCCAATCCAATCCTTATTTTAATAATCTTTAACATCATTCTTTCACCCACTACTGTCTCCGCTAACGGTCAAGATCTTCTCTAAGTACTTTTTTGTATAACAAAACAACTAATGAAATATCGCAACCTAAACTCCTCCATAAGTCGAGATGTCACTTATCTTCACAAATTGTTACTGTTAAGCAGTTCCATTATCCTTGTATCGTTCAACTGAACAACCTCACTAGTCACCAAAATGTATAAAAACCGTTTGTCTTATTTAAAAAACACGTTAAAGCGCCGGTAAAGGTCTCGTTATTGCTTAAATTTCATTGTTTAAAGTAAGGAAAAAGAAGAACACGTTACTAATTAAGTTTTATAAACAATATAACAGATTCAGCATAAGTGACTAAATTGTCATATTAGAGTCACTGGAAAGTCATTGTAGACAGGTATATTTAAAGCCATAACATACACGGCAAATTAGGGGGAGGTTGAATTGTTTGATAAGGATTTAAAGTTAACTAATACGAAAGGTATACTAATTTTCCTTGTGGTATTTGGACATTTCTTAGAGTTGAATAAAGAACACTATCTTCAAACTTTTATTTTTATTTATGCGTTTCACATGCCACTTTTTGTGTTCATAAGTGGATTTTTAGCAAAAAGAATACAAATGAAGAAAGTTGTTAATCTCTTTATGCTGTATATCATTTTTCAGACATTATATTCACTGTTTTTCTACTTCGTTGGAGAGTACGAGACAATGAAGTTTAACTATGAGAAGCCAATATTTCACCTTTGGTATATCGTTAGTATATCTTTTTGGTATGTCTTAGCTGTAATTATAGCAAAGTTGAATCCAAACAATATTGGTAAACTAATTCTATTTACCCTCATACTTTTAATTAGTTTTTTTTCACGTCTATACACAGATCCCCTCGTGAATTTTACGATAGAATTATATCCTAATTTTTCTTCTTATACACTTAGTTATCAGCGTACGATTACATTTGCACCTTTTTTCTTTGCTGGGTTTTTTATGTCTAACAATGCGCTAAAGAAACTTTATATTAGCCTATCACCAAATATAGCAAAAGGTTTATTGCTACTATCAGCGATGGGTGTATTTCTTTTTATTGAATTTACACCTAACTTGGAATGGCTTTATAAAGGAAGTTATAGCACATCAAGTTTCTTGTCAGACAACGAAACCTATGTAACAAAAATACTATCACACTTTCTATTATCTACATGGCTTTCTATACTAATACTCATTGTGATTAATGGCAAAAAAAGTTTCCTTACAAAATGGGGCGACCATTCAATAGGAATCTACCTATTTCATCCAGTCTTCGTATTTATGTGGGAAAAAATTAACTTTATGAACGACTGGAATGTGGATACACAGTTTATCGTTAACCTTATGATTGCTTTAATAGTCACAACTTTCCTAAGCTCAAACTTTTTTACATCAAACTTCAGATTCTTAACTTCACCAGTGGAAACAATAAAACCATTATTAAAGGGTAGGTATGCCAAGGGATGGACATCCCTCTTTTTCAACAACAAGGAAGGATGATTTCATGTAATTGTGAATGATAATAGTACTAAATACAGGCTAGCATTAAGAATTGAAGAATAACATTCTAGTGTTTGAGTTTAAAAGAGATCATGACACCTTTTCTAACCTAGCATAGACTGACAATGACAACGATTATTGAAATCTTTTATGTTGAGGAAGGTATGTATTGTCGTTGACTATTTACTTCCAATACTTATATCAGTAATTCAAACTCTGTCATATTCATCATTTTATACATTTTTGTTAGAACGCAATGTGTCATTTGATCAAACACAAATAAGTTTTCCTAATGTCTCAAAACAAAAAGGGCTGTTTTTTCAGCCCTTAGTAATCTCAAAAGTTATTTTTTAAAAAACTTGTTAACTATGTCAACTTTACTTCAAGTAAATTCTTCATACTTTTAATAATCCCTATGTGTAGATTTTCATGGTTCATATGAAAAACAACCATATCTCCTAATGTTTCCATGCCTAAAAAAGATTCATGAAGTGGGTCATCAAGATGTCCCATACATGATCTTACAATTAGATCCGGTTGTTCCTCCAGTTTGTTAATGATCTCTTCGATCGACGGGGGATGTTCTGTCCAATTTTGTGGTTTACTACCTCTTGGGAACATTTGGTGATATGTAAGAGGCAATTGTCTCTTCTCATTGACAGCAGGAAACATCGTATGATCCCAACCAACTAAAATATGACCAGCATTCCAGCGGATGCTGTTATTATGACCGTGCGGAATTTCGTCAACAACTTCATCGGGAATTGTACGAAGTAGTTGAACAGTCCATTTACGCCACATTTTCATTTGTTCAAATAACTGATCTTCTCTCAAAGCTTCCCTCTCCTTCATTCTCCTCATACTTGTAAAACTATTATACGATCTAATAGTAACATAATATTCCAATTTTATGGGAATTCTTTGAAAACCTTTATTTGCACTTTATCAGTTTGGTTCTATCATTGGAGTCTATGAGTATCGGAATTTATTGTTAAAGAAAGCGATTGCTAAGAAAGTCATTTTGTCACGTATTTTGTTTCCATTAAATATAAATATTTGTTCTTCAGCTTACATGGAATTCTATGCGTATCATTTCTGCTCAAAAAGGCATTTCTTATGCGGTAAAAACACCTACTATCTTATTTTTCAATTACTAATTGGTTCTAACTTGTAATATGCGAAAACAAATATTTTGCATCCTTCATATTTTTTTAACTTTAAATGTAGAAGCCCTTTCAGAAGGTTGTAAAGTAGAAATTACGATGATAGGTCTTATCGACTCGACTTCGGTAACATTATATGGCATTGATGCTACTGTTTTAGCAGGTAATCATGTGCGTGAAATTTCTGCCACATGTATAAATTCTCCTGATAATGAGCCTTGTAGGTTAGAATATGGATTATCCATCGGTGATCCAAATACTAGAGTTGAATGATATCTAGGTTTTAAATTTTATGGGATATTCCAAAAAATAAAGTTAATAAACAAATTTTTCTTACTCACTTTTTTTAATGGTGTATATCTTGATAAGCCTTCCGGCTATGTTAAGTATTAAGTATGTGATCAATTTGGGACTAAAAGTGACATATCTACAATAGTTTATAGGGTATGTAATCGATGGATTTATAGAGAACTATCTTATGAAAATAATAATTTCAACCATAACAGGAGTCTTTCTCTACCTAGCATACTCTATGAAGGGCAATTCTGCACAATAGTGAGTAACCAAACAAAGTGAACGATTTAAAAACTCTATCAAATATGTTTTAAGACTTCAACGTAACTGCTTTCTTCCGTCTCACCACGGTAAAAACACTAACTTAGCAGATTAGAAGGATTGGATAAAAACATAGAACGATTTCCTAATAAGAGAATCGTTCTGTGTTTACAATTAAACAAACTAAGAACTAGATGATTTTCGAATAGATTACCATAGTTCCTGGAATAATAATTATCATAATACAAAAAAGTACAATTAGCACCTCTGTTGCATGTAAGGTCAGGAATCCAAAGGAACCTGTAGCAAGAAATAAAACTAATATTGATGCGAATAGAATAAAGTAGTTTATGGTCATTGATTTCCCGATTATCTCTTTTGCCCGTTCATCTTTAGGAAAAATATGAGGTGATAAATATGCTAGAAGAAACTGATTTATTCCCAATCCAAGTAACATTATTGCATCAGGAAATTCACCTTTTATTATGTCTTCATAGTTTAAATAGACACCCATTATAATCAACAAAAAGCCTAAACATAAATAGATGATTCGATAGTCTTTTGACTTTTTATTACTAGTCATACTTATTCCTCCTCATAAATAAAAATTTCTTCAATTTTGCAGTTAAAAACTCTTGATAGCTTGAAGGCTAAAGTAATTGAAGGATTGTATCGTCCTTTTTCTAGTGAAATAATCGTTTGTCTTGATACATCTAGTCGTTCTGCCAATTCATCTTGAGTAAAATTTTGTTTTGAACGCATATCCCTAATATTATTTTTCACAATATCCCCCACAATGTAAAGTGAACTTTACGTAAAGTTCACTTTACATTGAATTTAGATATAAGTCAAGCTAGCTTCACATTGTTATTAAGCTAATAGATGCTTATTTTGAAGAGGTATAGCCCTTTATTTCTCTCGTAGATGAGGGTATTCTCGGGTAAACTGGCCACCATATTTGATACCCTTAACTTGTGAAGTTTTGTTTTCATACTTTTGTTTCTTCGGTCTACCATCGAGTTAGAATAAAAGACTCATTGATAAAAAACATGTTGTACCTTTGGCTTCATAAACTTTATGATTACCCTCATGTTAATGGAAAATAAGAGAATGTGTAATTTGAGACTTAAAAACAAAATAATATAATAATTGATAATACGTTCATACTAACTAGCACATAAAGATTACAAACTTCTATTTTTAATTACATCCATTATGCTATCAACAATAAAATGGGTTTGTAATGCACCATCAATAACAACATCTGAGTATGGTTTCACAGTACTGATCATTTCTAAATAAGCTAATCTTCCATGCGATAGATAGTTATTTAAATCTTCATGTATATTCTCTACGGGATTATCTATGAAATCTCTTAATAATCTCCTAGCCATTGCAACATCTAGAGGAGTATCAATATAAATTGTAAGATCTATATAATCACGCATTTCACTATGTAAATAAGCAAATGGATAGTCAAGCAATAAATAATCAAGAGTATCAATCTTATTATTTATTAGCAACCTAATTTCATCTATTAGTGGGGTTAGATTCCATTCATTATAATCAGCCCCTTCATCCACCCATTTACATATATCTTTTGGGTACTCTTCAAATTCAAAGTCATCAAAATATAAAGCCTTTGAGCTCTTTAATTTATTCGTTAGTTGTTTCGTTACTGTAGTCTTCCCACCTCCAGAAACAGCAGCAATAGAAATTACTTTCGTCTTTTGTTTCAACATAAACCTCTCCCTTTAAAATTATTGACAGCACATAACATATTTGAAGTCATTCTAAGACGTTATGTGAAATTTGGTATCTAAGTTTCTACTTTATTTTCCATGAGTAATTAATAAAGAAATAGACTTATAATTCATTTTTTTATATCATATAGATAGAGGTCTTTTATTAAGATAAATACACAAAATCACAGGCACATACCCACTACTCAAATCAATTCAGTACATATACCTTTCTATGCGTCCTGTTCACCACCCATCATCTATTTGCTTAATGCTACTTTCAATTTTTATAATGTCTCACGCATTAACCTAATTTCATATTAAACTGATAAGTAATCCTCCTTCACCGTGTAGTAGACTTCCTATCTCGGACTCATACGACAACTTTGTTATCCTATCCAATATTCAAATAGGTCTCCCACCTTAGGTAACCCACACACTGATATAAACATAACGGGTTCGGTTCATGAAGAGATAAAAAATAACAGTAAAAAAATAAACAATATAATTCCTTAAAATATCCAGCAGTTTCTCTGACTAAATGATAATTTTGTTATGCGTAAGGATAGAAAATTAAATTAGCATAAGTTGTTATTTGATAAAAACTAATTAAAGGCCTTTATTCCAATATGCTCCTATAGCTTAGCAACGCAGTTAATACTTTTCGTTTTAAGTAGTTATACTGATTAACATTGTATCAGTAATTGCTTCTCTCTATTTGAAAGTAAATCCTTATACATGATGATTTCTATACATTAAAAAACTGTTAAATCGTAATTAAGTAATAATCCCACCCACCGGGCAGCTTGGTTTTTTCATACTTCTCCACCCAAAATATCATTTACTAATAATGCGGTTTTACACCACATTGTCCTATGTCAGGGTTGTCCATACTCCATTTCGAACTTGATTCAAAAGACCAGAACCTAACAGCACTTTCTTTATTTCCTCTACTTCTATCGTTTTTTCCTCCATTTAAACCCTCTTTTCTCAATAGATTAATTCAAACCAAAGGTTAAAAGTTAGCCTGCCCTTTAACTAAATACCAATTATTTCAAATGTTTATACAACCCTTTATTCGACAATCTTGCCAAAATGAAAAAGGAATATCGTTTTCAGATTGTCCACCTGATTGAAGAGTATCTGATGGAAAATTTGCATCTCCTTCTACGCTCCATCCTACTTTCCATCTAATTCGATTAACATAATTAATTTTATTTTCAAAGTATATTGTATTACGATGTATTTTTGGTTATAATATGAAATAAGATTAAAATTAAAAGGAGATTGATGACATGAATAAGGAAATTTTAAAAGGTAGTATAGACATCCTTATCCTATCAATTATTGCGAAACATGATACTTATGGTTATCAAATTGCAAAAAAAATAAAAGCAAACAGCAGCAATAGTTATGTAATTGGAGAAGGCACTCTATATCCAGCTTTAAAAAGGCTTGAAAAAAAGAATTTCATTAGTTCATATTGGGGGGAATCCGATTCAGCTGGTAGAAGAAAATACTACAAACTAACTGATGATGGCAGAACAGAACTTTCAAAAAAAATTGCCGATTGGAAAGAAGCCAACGATTTAATTAATTTAAGCACGGAGGGATTAAATTGAGTGAACTGACACAATATGTGAACACGCTTTTAAATGAAATAGATTGTCCAACTGAAGATAAGGAAGATATTAGAGATGAAATGATTGATCACCTATCGCTTTTAAAAAGAGATTATTTAGTAAAAGGTTACTCAGATAAAGAAGCTGTTCAACAATCAATTCATGATTTTGGAAAAGAGCAATACATTGGGAAGCAAATGAATAAGGCTATTTCGTCGTCGAATGCAACAATTGATACTGTAATAAAAACTACTACTTCTAAATTTCAAATTGATAACTTAAAATTAAGAAAATGGTGGCTTGTAAGTATCTTTGTACAGCTACTCTTATTCGTTAGTTATTTGTTAGCGGAGTGGGGCATATTATTTTCTTCGCCACTTATAGATAGGGCTGCCAATCATCAATTTTATGATTGGTTTACTTCACCATATTATAAATTGATTCCTAGCATAATTTATGGCAGTGTTATAGTCATGTTAATTGCAGGATATATTAAACAAAACAAACTTTTTATGACACTAGGACTACCATTTTATTGTGCAATATTAGTTTTACAATGTAGCATTTGGTGGGTTCCCTTTGATTCACCTACATTATTTGATATTATTTTTCAATTGTTACTTACAATTACAATATTCATAATTTCCATCACTTTGCTTAGATCATATATCTCAAACTTTAAAAAAACTAGTAATAACTAAATAGCTACTACATAGAAATTAAAATAGTAATGAATCCTGCTCTTTTTGGAGCTTTAATTTTTCAACTAAACCATCGTATAACGATATATTTTATCAAACTAATATTAGCTATATAGCTACTACAAATTTATATTTACATTAATAAACCGTGCTCTTTTTAGAGCTTTAATTTTTAAGTTATACCATCGTATAACGATATATTTTATTAAACTAATATTAGCTATATAGCTGCTACAAATTTATATTTACATTAATAAACCGTGCTCTTTTTGGAGCTTTAATTTTTAAGTTATACCATCGTATAACGATATATTTTAAAAAAAGGTAGGTATATATAATGATAAATTGGATATTAAAACAAAAAATACTCGTCTCAGTAAGTTTAATTCTTATTATTTCTCTTGGACTATTTACATTCCCAAAAATGAAACTTGAGTTATTGCCAGTCATTAATTTTAGCAGTGCTACTATCGATATTTATGGTGAAAATCTAAATTCAGTTGAACTTGAAAAAGAAGTTACAAACCGAGTTGAAGCTGAATTAGATGGTATTGATGGAATCTTATCTTTCTCATCTACAACAAGAGATAACCAAGCACAAATCAATATTGAAATGGAAGAGGGAAAAGGAGATCAAATTTACCCAAAAATCGAAAGGTTAGCTAATGATACTCAGTCAACTTTAGATAATATTATTGTTAGATCTAGACAAGATTCTACTGTATATCAATATGATTTATGGATAGATATATACGGTAAAGATAAAGAAGAGCTATCAAATTTTGTAAAACAAACATTAGAACCTCGCTTCATGACACTACCAGAGGTAAAAGCAATGAAAGTAACTGGCATGGTAGATAAAGAGATGATTATTTCTTTTGATCATGAAAAGCTTAAAGAACACAATATCTCATTACAACAGCTTCAAGGAACAATTACAAACTATTTAGAAGGACAAAACATAGGAAAGATAGCTACTGATTCTGATAATATAACTATACGCTGGGAACCGGCTCAATCGAGTATAACCAATTTAAAATCAATTTTACTGCCAACTCAAAATGGTAACGTAACATTAGATGAAGTAAGCAATGTATATATTCAGTCAAGTGGGAATCCCACTATTACTTCAAAAACAGGGAATAACAATTATTTAATGATAAGAGTCGGTCGCCATGATGAATATTCCGAAATAGACCTGACAAATGCTGTTGAAAAAGAAATTAAAGCACTTAAAGATGAAGGAACAATTAATGGGTTTGAATTAAATATCCTCACGTCTAATGCTAATTTTATGAATATGGCATTAAACGGTGTTCAGCAGAACATTTTACTTGGAGGATTTCTTTCCTTAATTATACTTCTTGTATTCTTACGAAATATAAGAGCAACTTTAATTGCTGGAACATCCATTATCTTTAGTGTCCTATTAACAATTTCCACAATGTATTTCTTTGGCTTTTCTTTTAATTTGTTAACTTTAATCGGTTTAGGTCTTTCCATTGGTATGATGGTTGACTCTACAATTGTTCTGTTAGAGTCTATCTATAAAAAGTATCAAGATGGTCTTGCACCAATAAAGGCAGTTATTAAAGGAACACGTGATGTGGTAAGTCCAATTATTGCTTCAATGTCAACAACACTTATCGTCTTTTTACCAACATTTATGTTAAATGATGAAATAGGTACTTATATAAAAGTATTGGCTATGGTTATGATTGTATCTATCTTAAGTTCTGTAGTAATTGCATTTTTAGCAATACCTTCCCTAGCAAATATTTTTATCAAGAATGTCGTTGTGAAAGATAATATTAGATCTAAATGGTTTCATATTACTTACACAAAAACAATGCACTGGATATTACTGAAAAAGAGAAGAATTGCATCAGCTTTAATTGCATTTATTATTTTGTTTGGTAGTTCTATTGCTCTACTACCGACAATACCTTTTGGATTAATGCCGGATATACATCATAGACAAGCAGAGGCTACCATATTATTTGAGACAGGCACAGAGTTCAAAGATAAGGAATCAGTACAGAATTATATTCAAAACGAATTAAATAACGTGAATGAAATAGTAAACTATTCATTAGTGGAAGTTGCACCTGACCTTTTGTGGTTACTAGTAAACATGACACCAATAGAAGAATCTAAACGAACTCAAAAAGAAATAAATAATGAAATTCAAGGAATAATGGATCCACTAGTTGAACGTGAATATATTACATTTGTAAGTGGTGTAAATAGTAATGGAAGTTCACCTATTTCACTGCTAGTAACAGGAAGTGACTATAAAGAAATAGAAAATATCTCAAAAAACGTAATAGACTCACTGAAAAAAATCGATGGAATTACAAGTGTTAATTCTGATTTACAAAGACAATCCAATGACCATGAAGTCATTTACAATAAATCATTACTAAATAAACATAACATTACAGAACAAGAAGTTAATTTACAATTGCAACAATCCTTAGTAAATATACCAATTGGAAGTTGGACGTCATCGAATGAGGAATTTAAAATTCGTCTCAAAAATCAAGAAGATTTTAAAGATATATCTAGTATCGAAAATTTACCGATTAATGTTCAAGGTGGGTCAATTCAATTAAAGAATGTAGCTCAAGTTTCAAGAGTCACATCCCCTATTGAAATTCAACATTATGAAGGAGAACGCCTAATCAAAATTTTTGGAAATGTCACTGATAGAGACATGGGATCTATTCTAGATGATGTGGAAACGATGATTGATGATCTTGATTTACCAAATGGTTACACTGTACAATTGTCCGGAAAATTGAAAGATCAAGCTACAACATATTATGAATTAATCTTTGTCTTAGTTCTTTCCTTATTTCTTGTCTACGGGGTAATGGCTCTTCAGTTTAATAGCTTGGCTAAACCTATTCTGGTCATGTCCATTATTCCATTTACATTAATTGGAGTAATTATTGGTCTTGCCGTAACAGGCAATGAGTTAAATGCATTATCATCTATTGGGGTTATTATTTTAATTGGAATTGTGGTAAATAACGCTATATTGTTAATTGATCAATTTATTCAAATTCGTAAAGAAGGAAATATGAGCTTAAAAGACAGTGTAGCATTATCTGGTAGCCAAAGACTTCGTCCTATCTTAATGACGACATTTACAACAATAGGTGGTATGCTTCCATTAGTTTTCGACAGTGGTATAGGTAGTAATTTTCAATCTCCTTTAGCGACTGTTATTTCATTCGGCCTACTCTTTTCAACTTTGATAACATTAATTATAATACCGATTTTGCTATATATAGTCGAGCATTTAACCAAGAAACTTAAACGTAATAAGCTTACGATGAATAAAACTAGGGAAAACAATTATTTGTAAGCGTTACAAACAACAATAAGATTTGTCAAGGTAGGGGGCATTTTACCCCCTACCTCTAAATCATAAACAGGGAAAGAGCCAACTTTTGTGTGTTAGTCCTTCGCTAACACTGCAAGCATCGCATTGGTATTTAACCAGATTACCTAAATGACCGTAATCTCCACCTTAATGCTGACATGAATTTGATTTATCTACGACAATTTAAAAGGCTAATAAATAACAAAACATTGATTTAATTCATTTTCTTTAGCTGCTTCAATCACACTTTACATCTTGACTTTCCTTTATATATTATTTGCGTTCGCTACAAGGGATTATGCCACCATATGGCCCTTTCAATGAAGAAAAACGCTCTTCGAGGAAGGTGCCATTATATAATGCCTCTCTGTTCATAGCACTCTTCTTTATATAAACACTACTATTTAAATTAGTTGTTGTTTATTAATACCCCTAAGTCTAAGTCCTTACCTTCCTCATTTCATCAGATAGCTACTATTAAGTAGGTTATTAATATATTCTAATAATGCATTTTTCTCCTCCATAGGAAGCCTTTCTACTAATCGAGCTGCTGCAACTGGAAGAAACCACTGTTCAACTTGCTCTATTGTCATATTTGACTTGTGAAGATAACGATTTATGTATTCGTCTAATAATGTACACCGCATACTGTTAAAACTTTCTCTAATTCTATTGGGTATACTGTCTGGTATAATCCCAAATTTAAGAATTAATATAGTGCGAGCTGCATCAGCTGCCTGATTTCCTCTCATAGCAGTCATCCAATCAATAATTACTAGTCCATTTGATGAAGTGAGGACATTGCCAGGATGAAAGTCACCATGGCAAAGGAAATTATCATCAGGAAGTGTGTGTAAATAATTTATTATTTGATCTTTCATTATATTTGACAATATGTTTGATTGTTGAATATTTCGCGCATATATCAACTTTTGAGAGGGAGCTTCTTCAGAAATTATTGTTTTATGTATGTCAACATGTAGATCGCTAATAGTTTTGGCAGCTTCTTTAACCAATGAAGGATTGGATAAGACTTGATCAAGTAATGAAGGACCTTCTATATATTCATACACAATTCCATAAAGATTGTCGATTTGAATAATTTTAAATACTTTTGGAATAGATAACTTTGTAGTTTGTATAATACGACTCATTGTAAACTCTCGTTCAATCATTTCAAGCGGAATATCGTCCTTAAACAGCTTTATAACTTGGTTGTCTCCTAGAGAATATATATCAGCAGTGTTTCCTTGTCCAATAAGTTTGCCTTTAAACATCCAATCTACCTCATTATCATTTCTAAAATTTGTTTACTACTGACTTTCCTAATTTGGTTGATTTTCTACAATCGTTACAATAAAATATTACTGTTTTTTTGTTAACTGGTTAGTAATTATAAAATACCTAAGAATAGATTAAATTTGAAAAATCACCCAATTTCTAGTTTTTTCCTATATATACCCAATAAAGAATCATAAAATAAACGATAATAATTATCGTAAAATTATTTATCTATCCCTTTGCAACATTGAAATCCACCTAACATTAATTCTCTATTAAATATATAGTTTCCTCTTTAAAGTTTGCAGTAATCACAATGTGCATTATTGGTAAAAAGAATACAAATAACATAGCATTTATTTCTCACCTGCTAAATTCATATAACCCCGTTATATTATGAAACGGGGTCAAAAAATAGTTATATCATTTTATGAGTGAGCTTCTTCACTATCTGTGAAATATCATAATCACGTTAATCAAAAATGTGTTAATCCAAGATAGCACCTGTTTATAAAATGATTTCCAAAATAAAATATTGGTTGTTGGACATATTCAATTTAAATTGAATTGCCATAGTTTCTATTTTTACCGACAATTTCATTCGATAGATATATATCCATATAAATATGTGCTATTACTCCTGCAGCAAGTATGTATTTACTTTGTTCTACTTTTCTACTAGCCTTCTTTAACATACCTTACAAAAAATTCCAACCACATTGCGACGCATACTGAAGTATTAGTTAAAATTGATTTATCCATTTTTCCATGCGGATATCATTCCACATTTTTCCTTGAAAATAGGTAAAATCTTTAATACGACCGATTTCATTGTAGCCAAGCTTCTGATACAACTTCAGTGCCTGATTATTAAATTCAAATACTCCTAATTCAATACGTCTAAGGCCTTCCTCTCTAATTTTATCCTCTAAAAACCTTATCGCTTTAAAACCAATCCCTTTACCACGCCCTTCGGATTCACCTATTGTAATCCCTATCCAAGCAGTTCCTGACTCTTTTTTGTACAGGTGGCCCGGATCGACCATGTAGTTCATTTCGCCGATTAGAAGATCATCCTGATATATCAGGTAGATATGTTCGTGTTCTAACCGTTGAATTAAGTTTTCTACTGATATACTTTTCTGGCATTCTAATTCTGACTTGTTTTGATTAGGGCGAGTCAATGGAACTAAAGTAGGATCGTTTTCCCACCGATTCAACACTTCTACTAGACTATTATTAGGTTCTGTTAACTTGATGAAATTAGTTTTCACTAGCACACCTCTATTTCTATACACTATTGTAGTATCAATTATATCAAATTTAAAATAAGACATTCAAAATTTTTGTTTTTAATATTCAGACACTTCATTTTTTCATAAAACTATATCTTAATAATACTGCAGAACAAGGTTATAATATTTTTTAAAACTTATTTACATATAGTTTATTGTTATTAGTATTAATAAATGTAGTGATGTTGAAGGTTTCATCTCATAAATAATAAAATTCGACTTTAGAAAAATAAAACTACCTCCCCTTTTTTTATTGAGAGCAGGTAGCGTAAGGTTTCAATTGTTTCGAATTAATAGGTCAGTTTATATATCAAACCTATTATTATACTTTATTCATTGTTAATAGAGATATAGATTTAATTCATTGTAATTTTTCGAATCATTTTTTTCTTGCATTATTATAAGACCTGTTTCTTTTTAATCGCTTTGTATATAGCTAGGATAAGAGCAACACCTAGTAGCACAATGGTTGAATAATGTACATACGGATCTAGAACTGGTACACCAAATAAATTATACGCATGAAACTCACTTGTGAATTCTGGAACCGAAAGAAAGTTTATAAAGCTATACTGCTGCACAAGCTTCCATAATTCTATATTTAACGGAGCGACTGGTAACGAAAAGATTGTCGCGCTAATGATGAATGAAACTAGTGTATTTTTAGACAAAGCTGACACGATTAGTACGAAAGCCATAAAAATCAATGCTACTAGAAACATTACAACCAAGTGTATAATGATGTAACTTAATCCAGTTAGATGATAAGGTGATAAAGCATACCCTTCGGAGAAGAAAGTTCCAAGCAACTGTATAGGTAAATCCCAACCATTAATACCATACATATACGTATTTAATAATATGCTAAGTGTAGACAAGCCTACCGTTACGATCGATACATAAATTATAGAAGCTAATATTTTTGCTGTAACACCAGTTCGGCGCCCATATCTTGAACTATAAATGAGCTGATCCATTCTTGTAGAGCTTTCATTCACAAAAATAGATGATAAGCCTATTAAAATGGTGATACCTAACATAATAGGAAGGAACAGTTTAAAAGTCGAAATAGTACTTCTGGCTCCGTCAGCATACTCAAAAATACCAACATTCAACTTATCTATCATTTTCTTTTCAAGTGAGGCATTTTTATAAGACGCATCATTCTCGTCTACAGATTTCAAGGGCCTATCTAGTCCATTGCTATTGTCCTCAATATCATCAACAAACCTTTTAGTACCAGCTATTTGATCTACTATAAAGAACTCAGCAGCTTCTCCAGGATATAAACCTAGCTCGTTCATTGGATCTATTTTTTCATCATCCCATATTTCTGGATTACCATTCCATACTTTTTCATATTTTTCATATATAGATCTCCTTACATCTTGAGCCTTCTTAACTTTTTCTTCCGTTAACTCTCCCTCCCATTTTTCTAAAACAGGTTCCATCTCACCTTTGAGGTCAGCTACTTGATACCCTTGCGCTGGAAAAGGGATAATAACTTCGCTTATTACGATTCTAGCAGTTAGAAGAGCTGTTACAAGTAACAGTGCGAACCATACACTCTTTTGCCTAAATATTTTAAATAGTTCTAATTTCACTAATTGCTTCATTGTGCGACCTCCTGATCAAAATAGTATAGATATAGATCCTCTAAGTTTGGTGATGCTTCAATGGCTCTGTCATCAGGCTTGCTTTCAGAAATAATTCTAAGGGCTACTTTATTTTGATTACTAATTATATTGCTCACCTTATACTTATTTTGAAAACCTATTACTTCATGCTCTGATACATTAACCGTCCAAATAAATCCTCTTATGTTCTCTAGCAGTTCTTCAGGCTTATCCTTTTGAATGAGCTGACCAGCTTTAAACACTATAATTTCTTTAGCGATAAATTCAATATCTGAAACGATGTGTGTAGATAAAAGAACGATTCGCTCTTTTGAAATAGAAGACAATAGATTACGAAATCTAATACGTTCCTTCGGATCGAGTCCAGCCGTTGGTTCATCAACGACTAACACCTTTGGATCATTTAATAATGCTTGGGCAATTCCTAGCCTTTGCTTCATCCCGCCAGAAAACTTCCCGACTTTTCTCTTCTTATGTTCAGATAAGTTTACAACCTCTAACAATTCATCAATTTTTTTCTTTGCAGCTTGTTGTTCAATTCCTTTAATTGCTGAGATATACATTAAATATTTTTCAGCGGAGAAGTTTTTATATAAGCCAATGTCTTGTGGTAAATAACCGAGATTATCTCGATACTCATCACCCAACACTTCAACATCTTTTCCATCAAATAAAATACGCCCAGAAGTTGGATTAATCAATGTTACAAGCATCCTCATTAATGTCGTTTTACCTGCACCATTTGCACCTAAAAATCCGTAAACACCTGCTGTTAATTCGAATGATACATCATTTACTGCCAGTTTATCTCCAAACTGTTTCGTCACATTTTCAATTGTTAAATTCAACAAAACCACCTCTTTTATTTTTTCAATTTGTTTATTAAACAAAGAATTTATTATAAAAATAGCATGTATATAAAAAATGGTAGGCTAATATATATCTATAACTCATGCAAGAATCAATATCGTATTTAATCAAAATGTTGTTGATTTTTGGACTCCATATTTCCTCACATCTTTTGTAATCGTCTCAACCACCCTTTCACCTTTGCTATATTTAGTCCCTTTACAAAATCACTCTTAATTTGTGGTACAGCTTAAATATACTTATCTAAAATGACTTTCCAGTGACTCTAAAATGACAATTTAGTCATATAAGTTAATATGGTTATACAATTTGTTAGCTAAACTTATTCATTTGCATTCTCGTTGCACTTATAATGATTTAGTCATTTAGGATGCAATAAAATTAATTGACATGAAATAACTGATAACGTTTTTCAATAATTGTTAAAATAGGAGACGAGACGGATGACTATATGAAGAAAAAACAAAAGAAGGAACTGGAGTTCGCTTGTAACATCATCAAGGTAGTAATAAAGCACACCATCACAAAAAAGCTTAACTGAGCAAGATTATTTGTTCCGTTAAGCCTGAACTAAAGTACGTAAAAAAATAGCGTTGAAGTTTAATAAGGTGTTATATATTAAATCTTTATTCACTGTTTGTTTCTATGTACAGGGTTTTATCTATTAAAATGACTTGAGAAAATTTGTGGTTTTCGTGTTAGTCATATTTCTTTTATTAAGAACTAGCTACATAATTGATAAATATTATAATTCTTTCGATTTTCCTTCCCTCATAAAAGGAGTGGCGTTACTTTTCATTGCCAATCGTATTACCAACACTGTCTCGAAGGAATTAAAAAAGGCTACAAGAAAGAGGTGTCCTTCTTATGAAAGATTTCATATCTTAAAAAATAACAGAGCAATTTGGATGCTTATGAGAAAATAATAGGAAGTATGATGTTGGCTTGAGAGATGATTAATGGAGCTACCTCATTCTTATGTATCAAAAAAAAAAGGAAAACGCTATTCGCCAAGAGCGTTTTCCAAAAAGAGATGTATATGAGATCCAACTCTAGGAATTGAATTCCTGATATCATTGTACCAAAATAATGATTATTGTGATTTCAGCTTCTGAAGCGATTTTAAGAGATTACCATACTAAATTCTGTTGAATACTCCCTATTTTAACATTAGATATAAATATATTTATTTAAAGAAATAACTAACTAGAAGGACATTTGTCATGATAGGAGCTCATTACTTATACTAAATCCTTTACTTTTAAAAAGGATTGATCTAACTGTGGATTTTTTAACACAAAAAGAGGCTCATATAATAATCTGTATGAAATAGAAATAGACCACACTATTGTTACTTTTTATAAATGATCTACTTAAATGGATAGTTTTATAAAATGTATGGATTAATATCAAGTCCAGTTCTAAAACTGTTCATCATCAACCTAGTGTTGCTATGTGAAGAATCAAAATACACTAATAATAGCTAACTCTGTAGTACCACTCTTTATGTTATAGAATTACCTCACGTCGCACCCACTTACTCCCAAGAGTCAAGCATTTGCTCATGCTCCCTTCGACTACTAAAACATTCTGAGATCTTATCTAGCCCTATATAGTTACAATTAAAATGCAATTCTAAGATAATAATAGAACGATTGAGCAAATAAGTAATGTAAACGTTTCATCGGAAAAATATTGTGATTTATTAAATTTTACAATTATTCCAAAATAACCTAAGGTAAAATATAACAACTTCAATTACGGTTGTAATTTAAAAACTTTAGGAGGGCTAATGTTGAAAGCTAGTATTATGAAAACAAGTATGTTAGCAACAGTTATTTTTTTAATTTCTAACCTTGTAATACACCACTCCTTCGCAGAATCAACAACTCGAGAAATTCATATTGACTTATCAACCTCTTTAAAAGAAGAACCATCAGAAATCGTACTAAGCTGGGAAAGTAAGACGTTAGATATAGATCACTACAATGTATATTCAAGTGCTAACTCGGAGTTCAAACCAGGTGATGATGGCACACTCCTCGCAGAAGTTTCGTCAGCAACTGATTTCATTGACTCGGATGGCATTTATGCTAATGAAACTAAATATTATTATGTGACAGCAGTAGATGAATATGGCAATGAATTGGCATTATCTAATATAGAATCAATTATTGCTGATGATTATACTGATTACGGATATGAAGATATTCGTTGGAGTAGATCTAACCCGAATGCTGGAGCTATATGGTTAAATCAAGAGTTTATTTCTGATTATGTAATCATTCACTATACAATAAATGGTCAACAATATGATGAACACATGAAGCATACTAGTAACGGCTCATGGATGATGGAATTTGATGACCTTCGAGCTGTAGAAGACTTCAGCTTCACCTATCAAATACTAGGGTTTCAATATGACTCGAAATAATTAAATGTTAACTAGAGATCGAGTTTTCCTTTTCTCGATCTCTTTTAATCGGCTCGACATAATTAAAATTCTGATGTTAACTCCCTTCTTCTCCTAGCTTTCCACAACTTACAAACGCTTCTACTACACAGACATATTTATATCCCCATTTCAAATAGATCAAGCCTTCACTGTACATTAACTACACCCAAGAGTTAAATAGCATACTAGTTTTATAATCGTAAAATATTCATTGAAGATCTATCATGTGGAAATTGGAAAATTCTATTTATAGGTTTGGCTTTGGAGCGTTATTATTTGCTTTAAACTCTATATTCAACAGGAAAATAAGGTTTTTACATGATTAAACTAACTTATTAATCGTAGAGAATAATGCAAAATATAGACATATATATTCTGAGAGTTTTAAAACTATATAGACATCGGTATTTATTAAACTATAGTTGAAGATAGAAAAAAGCAATACTAATTAGTATTTTGGACTATGTAATTTACGTATAAACAAAGAGATGTGATAAAAGACAATTGATGAAACAACGCAGAAGAAAATTAATGGCACATAGTTTACAATGTAGATAACTGAAATAAATAAAAAGATTATATTCCCAACTAAACCCCCGGCTAACGTATATAGCCCCATATTATAAAGGTAATTATCTACTGTAGACCTAATTAATTTTATTTCATTCATTTTTTCAATAAAGATAGATACTGGAACTCCAATGACTATCAACAACGGAGTTACGAAAATCAGGTAAAGACTCACTAAACCTGAAAAAGAAGTGTAACTTGAATTTGAAAACCTTTCTAATTGTGGAGTATAACTATAGATTGCTAGAATTAAACTTATTACAATCGCAGAAATAAATGATACTAAGGTTTTATGTAACATACTCATCCCTCCATTAGAATTTTCGAAAGAGGTTGTTTCATGTTAAACTCCTTATTAATGTACATAAAACGAAGCTCTTTTCGTCTGCTTAGTTGCAATTGTTACCATAAAAGGACAAGGCTATATTAAAGCCCCCTAGCTAAAGTAGGAATGACTTGCTTAATTTATACGTGTTTATATTTTAATAAAACAGCAATAAATCAATACAAAACAGCTTGATACCAATATTCATAAAGATAAGGTTATAAAAATTATTAAAAGTTTGACTTTGTCCATTTTTTATTAGCAAATGGTGGAGCAAGCCATTCAATACCTTTACTCGCTGCTTTGTACACTGTTTCCCAAGAAGAGCTGTTTCTCCCTTTTAAATATACTTCATGATGAGGAGCTTGGTCATGTTCTCCAGAAAGTTTGTAGTTTCCATTACTATAAAATTCACCCTCTAATTCATAGTTTATATCAAGAGAAGCAACTAAAGGATTACCAACAGCGTGATCTACATCAAATTTTATTTTAGCTGAATCTAGATCAACATTAATTAATACTATTCCATCTTCAGATGCTGTATCACTATTAAGCAGTTTTTTATTAGCATCGTACCCATGAGTTGTACCAACATCTCTATCTAACATTACTGATTCAGACGCTGAACAAAAACAAATATTTACATATGTTCTTGTTCTGTAACTTAAACTAGTAGCATTATACCCCCTATTATCACCAGAAAACCATTTGTATTTTGAAAGCCCGTTTGGATTCTTAACCCATTCATCTTTAAGGAACGTCGTATATCTTATTTCCCATCGCTTAGTCAAGTCTTGAACCATGACATCTTCACTTTCTCCAACTATGTGATTTCTCATAGCACCAACATATTTACTTATTTCAAATTCTTCTATATACAATTCTTCTTTTTGTTCGTTCTGAAGCCTATCGTTATTTATATCTTTGTCTATTTTATCTCTTTTATCTTTTTTGACTTTTCTTGTGCCAACAATTTTATATGTATATTCTTCATCTAAGGTAATTTTATGATCTGTAAATTCACTTTTCATTACTGTAGTAAGATGTTCATCATTTCTAAATATTTCATAGCTTGTGATGTATTCAATATCATCCCAATCAATAGTGACATATGAATTTTTTCCGATTGTTGTTACAACCATATCTCCCAATGAATCATCTATATTTTTATCAGTCGCTTCTGTAGAAGTTTGTATTTTTACAACATCCAATATTTTTCCTTTGGTATCTAAAGCTTCTATTATATATGTATATATATATCCAGGTTTTAAGTCAGTATCAATAATTTTATTATCACTTCCAGTATGTAATCTCTCCCCATCTCTGTAAATATTATTAACATGTTCAGCGTCATCCCAATTTATAGTAATTGAATTTACTGATTCAATAATACTCTCAACCTTTATAATATTATTAGACTTTTCTTGAGCTAGTATGTTTTCTTCTGAATATGTAAGAGTTGGAAAAAAAACTAAAGCTGCAACAAATGCTATAATTTTTTCCATGTGCTATACCTCCATGTTAATTAGGAATCTCATCAAAGAATAAAAAGCACCCGTATATGAGTGCTTTGAACTAAAGGAAGAAAACGAATGTAAATCATTATATAAAAAAGGATTGTAACGATCGTAGTAAATATATTTTGTGTTGAATGCATGTCAACTATACATTTATTTACACAACAAATTGATCAATGTGCTGTGTAAATATGAAGCCTCTTTGGTCTCTTCAGTAAAATGACATTTTTTATGTACATCATTTTTAGAAACATTTTTGTGGCGTTTATCTAAGAAGAAACCAATTTTTAGCATGAGTAACCAATAGTAATAGCATTCATCAAGTCCCCACTATGTTATTCTTATATTATTGAATTAACCAAGTAACGTAAATATTATTTCCTCAAATAAACGTAATTAAGTAGGAGAGTTGAAAAATGGAGGTTTCACATGACTAAAGAATTTTTCAATAAACAAACTGAATCCCAATTAACAGTATTAAGTGATATCAGTTCAATTTCTGAGACACTTAAAATAGAATTTTGGCTACGTGGGGGATGGGCAATTGATTTTCTTCTCGGAAAGGTTACTAGACCTCATGATGATATTGATATAGTAACTTGGATACACGATCGAGAAAGATTAGAAAATGAACTTAAAAAAGCAGGCTATGAACAAACTCCAGTTAGACAAGAGTTTCGTAATAGGCAGTCTGATTTCAAGAAGGATAGTGTAGAGGTTACATTTAGTTACATAACTCATTCCGAAAATAGAAAACTTATTATGAACGAATTACCTGAATGGGTATGGCGAGCAGACTCTTTGTCATCCCAAAGGTTTATGTTGCATGGAATATCTGCAAAAGTTCTTAATCCCAGACAACTCTTAGAAGAAAAAGAAGTTTACACACGAATAGGTCGCACGCCTAGATTAAAGGACGAAGAAAGCAAAAAAATTTTGCACAAAATAATAAGTAAAAGTTAAGCTAAAAAGTGCAACTACAGGGGAATATACAAGAACATTCGGTTATCTTTACTTTCGCTAAGAAATTCCCCACTCCATTATCGAGTGGGGGTGATTATCATGACAGTGTAAAATTTAGCTGGCGTATTCAATAACAAATAGGGTTGGCTCCAGTCCTTCAACAACCACAAGAATCCCTGTGGATCCTAAAGTTATCTTATTTCTATGGCACAGCTTTTCTTATTTTCTTCAATTAGTAATAAAAGTTAATACTGTAAGTTATTATCCTATCATTTAGAATAAAGAGATACGTACTTATTATAAAAATAGAACTAGTCGGTCTATATGCATTGCACCCAAAACCCATAATTCTTAGTATAATGCTAATAATACTAAAAATCATATTTCACTTTTCTCAAGGATTTACGTATTTTCTAGATGTTCACGAAAATTTCTATTATATTTTTATTATCGTAAAAAAGGTTAATTATTTTCATTAATTAGTTCAAATTCTTCTTCAAACTGATCCCATTTTACATTAACTTGTATTATTTCATTCTCCTGAACTTTTGCACCACCTTTTGAAGAGCTAGATGAAGTAAAGATTTTCTCAGTTGGTGGCTCAGTAAACGTTCTTCTACTATTATGTCCTCCCGAAGATGTTTTATAGCTATACTCTAGGGTCTTTATTTGTGAAATCTCATTAGTTTCTCCAATATACTCCAACATAAACTCTTCATTATCTTCATGATCATACGTAAGCTGTCCCTTTTCATCTCCCCAAATTTGTGTACCAGCTGTAATAAATGTAGCTTTCCAATATTCCCCTTCGCCTCTAAATGTGTATTCATATGTTATAATTTCTTCTTTAGAACAGGATGTTAATACTACTAACATCATTATTAATGTCATACTTATCTTTTTCAAATTTATTCCCCTCTTTTTAATCGTTAATGTAAATTATCGTCTCCTGTATTTTTTCTTACTTATGCAAGGTATTGTTCAGTATATATTTGCTGAGAATTCGAAGCATTTTTTATTCCCTCTTCTGGTTCCATTCTTATATTCTTTTTCTTAACCCTATAATCAATAATAAAACCTAAACAAAGTAACCCGCCAAATATACTTGTGGCAAATAACCATAAAGGCATCATTTCAACTCCTACCCTGTTTTCGTCTAATGTTACAATACAATACTGATCCGTCATTTGTTAATGAAATAGCTTATTATATATGTAATACGCATAAGGGCATGTAAAAGTTGCAAAAATGGGCATATATTATAGTGGTAATAAGTATTTTGAAAAAGAGCTACTCAACAAAATGTTCAGCCCTGTTACGATAGGATGATTTCTAACAAATTTATCAAACTTATAGTCTTTTAACACTTAAGCACTGTGTTATTACAATAGTACAATTTAACCTTACTATCAAAATTTCAATTTAGATTTTAACAGGTTAAACATTGACTAAGAGACATAAACATAAACATAAATTCCAGTGTTGTTTACTCATTATTTACTGCCTACTTTGCATAATTTATATATTATCATACATAACAAAAGGTGATACCTTAATGAAGGTCTCACCTCGTTGCTCATTTATATTACATAATAAGTTGGTATGTGCCCTGTTATTTCTATGGCCATCTTACTGATCTGTTGGCTGAACTCCATAGATTTCAACCCACCATTTTTCTGCCTCCACTAACCAATTTGGATCGTAAAGCAAATCTCTTGATTCCTCCATAAGTTTTAAGGAAGCATTTATATTAAGCACCTCATCCTTAATTTCTTCCGTCGTTTTACCTTCTACCTCTATGCCATAAAAATTAGCATAGGACAAGAATTTTTCAGGAGCCTCGAATTTTTTCAAATCACTCTCATCGTACAATTGTCCAAATGTCTTTCCTTCAGTATCAATCTTCTTGCTTTCTATTTCATTATACAACATCGCCCATGGATCCATTCGAATGATTGAAGCTTCTTTTCTCTTAAGCTCTTGTATGACTTCAGCAGTAACATCAGGATTCTCAATTTCAAATAACTGTTCCAAAATCACTTCATTTGAGTATTTATTAAAAATTTCATTATCTACTAATACGGATTCCCCAGTGAAGCTTGTTACTTTGGTCGTCCCATTTTCATTATAATGAATACTAAAACCACCGTAAAATTCACCAAACTTAAAATCTTCATATTGAATATTATCGATCTCTGTAATGTTTTTTGCTTTTGTTATCGATTCTTGCGATAATACTTCAACTAGCTTAGAATTTGATTTCTCATAAGCAGCGAATACATCACTGTTAAGTGCTGTGAGCCCTCCTCCTAGTAATAATGCTGATAATGACGCAGTTGCGATAAATTTCTTGGTATTTTTCATTTAAAAAACTTCCTTTCTTGATGCTGGAATGCATCTAAATATTTGCTACACCTTAAATATACTTAGCTAAAATGACTTTCTAGTGACTGTAAAATAACAATTTAGTCACTTAAGCTTATATTTTATAAATTATTAGTTTTAAGTAGCGTTAGTAGAATGCCCTCAAACAAAAAAATTCCCACTCACCGAAAGTAAAGACACTGAAGTTAGAAAAATTAGCTTTATTGAGAATCAGCCTACAACAAAATTCATTTTATTTGGTTATTTAAAAACAAAGGATTATACAGTATTTCTGAAGAATAGATAAATAGTAAAAATCTAACAAAGACTTACGAAGGGGGGAAAACGTGGCTTTCAATGATACTTTTAGATTTGGTTCTCACGCAATAATATTTAATTCGGAAGGTAATGTTCTCCTATTAAAGCGACATAGGGGAATAAAGGGTGGAGCTTACCAGGCGGGAGTGTTGAACCCGGAGAAACGCGTCATTTCGTGAATGTAGCGAAGAACTTGGAGTAGATGTTGAAGATGCTGTATTAACAAGAGTTTATTACCATAGTATAATAAATACCCAGGCTGCAATATTCCGTTGTTCTATTCTACAGAATGCTAAGATTATGCTCAGCTCTGAGCATAAATGGTTTCCTTTATCGGAGTTAAGCGAGATTCAAACTATACGAGTTACAGACTCTTTGAATTTTCAAGGACATGTAGCTAGTCGTGCATTTTAACAATTAAGACTTTTTAGCCCTATCCATTTGTAGGTCTTTCTTAAGTAAAGTTATATATTGTGAATAAATTTATGTCCTTCTATTAGTTAATAATTGAGTCTAGTCACTCCACTTCTTTGGCATGACTTTTTTCCCATTGTCAATAGTATGTACTTTTTTCATCTCTCTTTATAAATGACACTGTTCATTTGTTCAAAGTACTGGTTATGCCGCGCAGATTTAACTACATGGCTCTGTCATTCCCTCACAATTTATACTTACAACCAAATTTTTCACCACTCATTACCATCACATCTATCTTCGTTACATTTAGAAATGAAATTTCTTGTTAATGTTTCTAGTTGATAAATCTAATGTTATTTGCTGTACAATGCCGTTTGAAGTGAAATTAATAGCAACAACTCCCATATTACTCGGTTCTCCATCTTCACTTAAAACGACATTACCGTGCAAGCTACTAAGCGCTGTTCAAAAAAAAATCGCAGGAATTGTTCACCTACGATTTTGAATATAATATACTTGCTAGATTTTATTACTTATTAGTTCATATTAGTTCCATTTTAAGCACATGGCTACAGCAATAGCTTCACTGCGTCATAGTTTTAAAATCGTTTATCAAGTATAAATAATATTGTAAGTAGGTTTAATAATTCCATTAGAATACTGTTTCATATCCACCAATTCTAATTTAAAACATGGCTTAATGTTACCGAACAATGAAATTCCTTCACCGACTATAATAGGATTTATCTTTAGTACTAATTGATCAATGAGTTTATGTTTAATCAATGATCCTGCTAATTCTCCGCCACCACATAGCCAGATTTTGCAGTTCTCTTGCTGCTTGAGATCCTTGATAAAGTCAATAGAATTTCCTTTGATAAGTTCTACTTCCTCATTGGATTCAAACTGCAAAGAGCTTGAAAAAATGTAATGTTTTATGCCCTTATAGCTAGGTTCACCCGGTTTATGACCAAATTTAAATCCAAATTCATATGTTTTTCCACCCATCAATAATGAATCAAATTGTTGAATATCTGTTAGAAAATCAGGGACATGATCTCCTTCAAATAAAAAGAGAGTTTCCTCAAGATTCCCCGTTAACATCCCTTGATCAGCAATAAAGTTATCTAATGACACTGCAACATGATAAATTACTTCAGCCATTTTGTCATACCTCCAAAAGTATAAATTTTCTTCTAGATCAACGGCCATACTCACTAAAGTTTTCAGTTCATGTGGTTTCTTGAAAGCCCCAATGTCAAACTACTTAGAACACTTTTTACGGTCTTCTAAAAAATCTTATTCAACAACTTTGCTCTTAATAACAATTCTTTTAACTATTATCAGTTGAAGCTATACTGTTATTTAATTATATAGCTATAAAAATAGCGCATATCCTCATTTCAGATATGCGTCATTTCGAAACAATTTTGCTTGGCCATCAGCACAAAAAGCCTTCTCTTTAGTTATTGTGTTTTAAATATTTCAGACTCTTTTCGTAAACTATGTTGCTACTGTTATCATATAAATACAAATACTATAAAAAGTGTAAGAAGAAATGATGCCATGGACTCACTTTATGTACGTGTACTTCATATAACGAAAAACAACAAACAATGTGAAAGCCACCATTAAATTGGCTATTCATCGCTCCCAAGTTTAACGACTATTTTTCTATCTTTGGCATTATTTTGTGATAAGTATGTCTTCCTTGTTCAGAAAAAAGTAGATTAGATTATCTTGTAATTTTGGTGCTTTTATAAAGCCTAATTTTTTCATCAATCGTTGAGATCTTTCATTCTGTTGTTCTACTGTAGCATCGATCACATCTAACTTCATATATTCAAATCCATATTTAATTATTTGCTGCAACACCTCAAACATTATCCCTTTTCCCCAATAATTACTTGATAAATCAAATCCAATTTCAGCATTTAATACATTATGAGACTGCCTTAAATAGTGAAACCCACATGTTCCTACGAACTCATTATTACTCTTCTTATATATACCCCATCGACATCCAAAATCATCTATATGAAATTGAATTATTTCCTTAGCTTCTTTTATATCCTTGCATGGTTCAATATCCAAATATCTTGTAATATTTTCGTCTCTGAAATGTTTATAAACATCTGCAGCGTCATCTAACGTTAATAATTTTAAATATAAGTTTTTAGTTTCCAGTGATGTAAATTCAAAGTTGCTTATTTTTGACATGTTAATTTAGTACCTTTCTTTTAGTTTTTTTCAGAATTTCTCCAGTTTTAATAAAAACTCTCCTAATGAATTCCATTAGTCAATATGCTATAACTATTAATGTTTTTTACTAAGGTTATTCATCTTTTAAGCTCAATAAATGAATTATAAGTTTTTAAGTATTTTTATTAACAAGATGACAATAAAAGCCCTTAGTATATTGCTTACATATGTACAAATTATTAATACTTCAGCTTAAAATGCTTCCTAAAAGGAACCCTCACAGTGCTGTAAATGGTATAACTATCGGGTTATCTCCAACAGGAACGGTTGGATCAGACCCTCTGTACAATTTCCAATATACGCTACTATCCCATTTGGTGTAAAGTGTTGATTGTTCTCTCTAGGACTGTTGCAATTACAGAACGCGTTTTTGAATCCATTACTGTTAGTGTATTTACATTTCGATAAGTTATATATGCTAATTTATATCTATCAGATGGTATTAGCTTCTAGTTGAATTTTATAAGTAATAACTATTATTTTTGTATCTATTACTGAAATGTTATTTAAGGTTGTTGTTATGTGTATTATCAAAACAGCGAGCAAATTTAATATTTCATTTCTCCATTATCAAAACTATTTGAAGGCAAACATAGAAAACAAGAAAATGGCAGCATCTTAAGGAGTTTAGTAGGAGTTGAATATGCTTTTAAATGGGTTGATGCGAATAGAAATGATGTGCTCTTTCGGTTAACGTAAAACTGAGAAAATGATGTTAGCATAAATCTTAGCTACTTCTAGTTCTTTGTAATCCGACTTGGAGGGTTGGAAGAAGACTAGTGCATATACTCATTTGATGGAAGTTGAAAATGACTATAAGAGATGATTTTGAGATTTGGGCAAGTAAATAAAAATAAGTAAAACCCTGATCTCTTTCTTCTATAGGGTTTTACCTATTTTAATGATCCAGTAATCACAACTACAAGTGTTAAAGCTATGACCCAAAAAAGCCAACCTTTTAGCTCAGGCTTTTTAATATTGTTACTCAATTTTGTCACCTCATTTGGCAATTCTACCTTGGTTAGTGATTTTTTTTCTTCTATTAAGAGCTAATTGCATTATTGATAAATCTTGTTGGATTCTATTTAAAAGATACTCTGCTTTTCTTATTTCGTCGATTGATTTGTTACCTCTGTTATTTAAAGTTTCATCTACATATCCTAGCATTTTTAAAAGTTCACCAGAAATTTTATCGTACTGTTTAATATTCTTTATTGTAATTCCTCTCCCTTCTCACACCTCGTCCACTTTAGCCTTAAAATAGTAGTAAAACGCTACCAAAAAGTACCGTTTTACTAGGAAAAACATGCTATATATAAGCGCATAAAGGGGAAATTTGGTTACTATTATCATACCAAAATACTAAAAAGTGTGATTTTGGCTTGAGAGATGATTTAGGAAGATTAGAATGTAGTATTCTTTAAAATGCTATTCTTTTCATATGTTCATATAAATATATTGATAATAAGTGAAGATATCTTTTTATAGTGTTAACTGCGATAAAAGAGATTATTACGATCTAACTTATAGTTTTATCAGTGGCTATATTTTCTTCCAAACATATTAGTTCCCAAGTATCTTCATCAATAGTGATAAGGGCAAATTCAATAATATTGATTAGTTCCTTATCCAGCAATCTTATTTCCTTATGTATACAAAATAGTCACTCGATATTTCATTGCGTAAAATGAATAATCACAAAAGCTAATACTGTTGAAAATTAACCTAGCTGTATTATAAAAGATACGAAACATATTATCACTAGTGTTTTTAATTTAAGTAGCTCCATTCAAGACACAATACCAGTAAAACTTATATAAACTCACATTAAACATCAATGTACATTTATTTTTTTGATAGAACGCTGACATAATGTTGTCAGTGTTCTTTTTATATAATATCTATTAAGCTAAGTATCCATTTGGAGCAAATATGATTACTTATTTGTAAGTATGGTATTAATTGATTATATTAAAATATAATGCATAGTATTTCAAATTATATACTTGGAACTTTATTATAAAAAAGGGGAGAGAATATGCTTAAAAAACTAACAGAGAGAATTTATTACATGCCTCATAATAATGACACAGACAGACCTATATTAGGACTTATATGCGGTGACAAATACAGTTTAATTGTTGACTCAGGAAATTCTCCACAACATGCTAAAGAGTTTTTAGCCGAAGTAAAATCTTTAGATATTCCACCAATCAAATATTTAGTAATCACCCACTGGCATTTCGATCACGTATTCGGCATAAAGGAGATGAATTTAACAACTATAGGTCATGAATATACGAAAATAAAACTGGAAGAAATGAAAAATATGAAGTGGGATAATGCTTCTTTAGATAAATATCTTCAGAATGGTATCTTCAATGAATTTGAGATTAGGTGTATAAAGAAAGAAATTCCAGAAAGGGATAGCTTTCTTTTAGGAGACTTGGATATAACATACAAAGGAAGCATGGAAATAGATTTAGGTGGACTTCATTGCATCATAAACGATGTTGGAGGAGATCATACTCTGGAATCAACAGTTATTTATATTCCTGAGGAAAAAGTAATTTTCTTAGGGGACTGTGTTTATAATGGAAAACATAACGGTGATTATGTTTTTACTAAAGAAAAACTATTTCCAATGATAGATAAAATAGAGAAAAATGATATCGAATACTATTTTTGTTCGCATGAAAGTATTTGCGATAAAAAAGAGATGAGAGGGTTTTGGCATCAGTTAAAATCCACTGGTAATATAGTAGAAAAGGGTACTTCCGTTGAAGAAGCAAAAAGAAAATTTACGGCTACATATAATAGACCACCTTCTGAGGCTGAATCGTTTTTTATTGGCGGTTTTGTAAATGGGCTTAAAGCAATGAAAGAAAAAGCACATCACTAATTTTGTCTATAACTGCTAAGGAGTTGTCTTTGCCCCTTAGCAGCTTTCTATTTATATTTAAAACCCCTTGTTCTGTAAGTTTTCTGATTCAAAGCCTGTTACATTTTGTTTCTAGCTTTTTCACATAGATTGTAGTTTTTCATACTAAAAAATAAACTCGTACACAACTATATTTCGTAGTACCTATTCATCCAAAAACGAAGCTACTTGGCTAATATCATACAAAGAAAGCAAACTAAATAAATCATACTGGCGATTCCAAATAAAGCAACACCTGGGGTACCAATAATATACAAACTGATTGAAAATGACCACAAAAAAGCGATTAACATTAAATGTCTTTTAAGTTTTATAGAAGCTATAATTGCTAAACTAGCAGGTAAAAAAAACAATATAAATGTCCACATTATCGCTTCAGTAACTTGTAGTTTTATATATGGATAATAATAGATCCATAAAGCTATACTTGAGAAGCCTACTACTACCCCTAAAAATTTTGATGTATTTCTAATTTTAATCACCCTTTGTTTATAAGTGAGCCTGACTTACTTAACCTATTAACAACTATCTCGAAATTCCATAATATAATAGCACGCCCTAAAATGAAAAAGACCCTAAGATCAATTTAGTCCATCTTTCATAAATTCTTGAATTGTCTAAGTGCAGTGTTATTCTAACTTCTAGCGTAGTTTTTATTGTAATTTTATTTCCTTAATAAAATCAACTTATAACAGATTTGTTTTCAATTACTTTAATTAACTTGCCAGCCGATGTTATGGACCGTGTTACAATATAGTTTTTTAGCACCTGTTAACTTCACCCTATATAAGAGTTAGTAGTGAATCTCCTGAATTTGAAAATAGTTTAGTGGGGTTTGTTCTGACTGGTATTTCATAAGCTGGTGTATAAACTTCTACTGAATTAAGGTACGAAATGACACCATTTATTCCGCCTATAGTATAGATTTTCCCACCTACTGCTACAACTTCAAATTTGTATCTATTTGTTGGCATACTCGCTCTCAGTTCCCAATTATTTGTTTCCGGATCATATTCTTCAACAGTATCTAAATGTTCACCAGCATTATTAAAGCCTCCAATTGCATATATTTTCCCATTTGCTGTTACAACTTCAAATGCGTATCTATTTGTCGGCATACTCACTCTCGTTTCCCACGTGTTTGTTTCTGGATCATATTCTTCAACGGTATCTAAATATTCTCCGCTATTATTGTACCCTCCAATTGCATATATTTTCCCATTTACTGTTACAACTTCTAATCCATATCTATTAGTTGGCATACTCGTTTTTGTTTTCCACGTGTCTGTTTCCGGATCATATTCTTCAACAGTATCTAAAAATTTCGCGATAATATTATTATATCGATAGCCTCCAATTGCATATATTTTTCCATTTACTGTTACAACTTCAAATGCGTATCTATTTGTTGGCATACTCGTTTTTGTTTCCCACATGTCTGTTTCGGGATCATATTCTTCAATAGTGTTTTTATATTCAAAGGTAGAATTGAAGCCTCCAATTGCATATATCTTCTCATTTACTGTGGCAACTTCAAATGCGTATCTATTTGTTGGCATACTCGCTCTCGTTTCCCACGTGTTTGTTTGCGGTTCATATTCTTCAAGGGAATCTAAATGTTCACCAGCATTATTAAAGCCTCCAATTGCATATATTTTCCTATTTACTGTGGCAACTTCAAATGCGTATCTATTTGTTGGCATACTCGCTCTCATTTTCCACGTGTTTGTTTCCGGATCATATTCTTCAACAGTATCTAAATCCCCGTTAGAATTCGTACCTCCAATTGCATATATTTTCCCATTTACTATTTCAACCCCTAAATTTACGCGCTCAGTAGGCATTGAAGAAGCTGTGTTCCAGCTACCTTCAGCAAAGGCTGGTAACAATGATACTGATAACATCATTGTTATTGCTATGATTAATGACATAAATAGTTTCTTAGTTAATATCATGTTAATAAATTCCTCTCGAATAATATATTTTTATATCACTTGAACTTCTCCAAAGTATGAGGTGGGTGTATGATTAAGAGACTTATTTGACTAAATTTCTATTATGTTTAATAATCTAAGATTACTATGCAATAAACTATTCATTATCTAAACTTCTACAAAGGTCATATTATACTATATGTATTGTGTTTATTCTGGTTGGCACCAAAGTTCACCTTTCCCCTTCTCTAATGCAAATTTAAGGCTTCCGAGGAAATCTTGCCATGCTTTCTCATGCCATTTATATGCTTCTTGCCAATATTTTCCGTACCCCCATCCAAAATGTTCAATTATAACGCTAGTTTTCTTATCTTCTTTTTCAAAAAGAACATTTACAAGCGTTAGATCATCTTGATTGTTCATAATGGAGGCAAATTGATCAGGACCTTTCCAAGTGAATTCTAATTGTTGTTTTGGAACAAACCTCTTTATTTTACAGCCCTTCGTATTCATACATTCAATATTCATAGATTCAAAATATAACTCAAATGCTCCACCTTTTTTAAGTTCAATCACAGCTTTTGGTGCAAACCATTTTGACACTCTATCAGAAATCGTCCATGCGTGCCAAACAAGATCTATTGGAGAATTAATAGTAACATTTATAATTAAGGAACTATTTACTGAAGGTGTCAAAAAATCCTCTCCTTCTAATTAATATTTACATTGGTGATATTATTAATTGTGGGAAAGTTATCAATAACCGTGAAATTGTTCAAGTATAGTGTGCTTTACTTTCTTTAACTTAGGGTTTGGTAGAAAAAATATCATGTAAGAAGATATATAGATACTGACTAAGCTTATTAAAATTTATCTTGAATTCTATATTGTTTATCATAAGGAGGTTTTAACATTTAAACATGTAGCTTAAGTCATTTCTATTGGTGACTTAAGTAATAAATTTTCATTTCAAAGGGGTTGATCAGCAAAGTTTCAGCCATGACGCTAACTTGACATTATTCAAAATCAGTCAATAATAAACAGGAGAAAATAAACCGGTATCAAAAGGTACAAATTCATGAAAGGGAACCGAACCATAGTAAAGAAACTTAATGAAATTTCCTGTTATTTTTCCCGTAAAAGGGAACGACGACTGTAAATAATCGAGGAAAACAAAGATAAATTATTCATTGAATAACATGCGGTTTCTTTCAAGCGAATACAGAATACAACGTTAAGAAAAATACATATTAAAAAGCCCGATTTCTCAGTATTGTAATTGAGAAATTAGGCTTTTTTCATTCCTTCAAAAAAATTCCGATACTTGAAAATTGTAAATACTAAACATGATAGTATCAATCTTATTCCTTAAAAAATTTTTTCAATTTACTAAACACATTTTTGGAAATTTTTAAAATATGAACAGGCAACTTACATTTCATTCATATTTTAACGTTTCACATAAAACGCTCAACAGCCGGTGATATTCTGAAGACGACCTTTTAAACTTTAGTATGAATAGTAGTCACACCTCTATAATAGTTTTGTTTTTCAAACCTCTCTAGATCCCCCATTTAAAATGCATATATATGCCTCAGTCGCAGCTAATAAAGTTTCTTCCTGGAAATCAAATCGAGGGTGATGATGAGGATAATCAAGTTCAGTGCCAAAGAGCATATATGTAGCTTTGCCGCCATGCTCTTGTACTCGATTCATCATGAAGCTGACATCTTCTGAACCAGACACTGAAACTACTGGCAATATTTCTTTAATAAACTCACTTGATGAGCACCAATTAGTAATTTTCGGTATGAGTGCTTCATCACAGACAACTACTTCTGTAACGCCTACTTCCTCAATCGTGCAGGAAACATCATGCATATGTGCTGCGGCTTGAATAATCTGAGTAGCTTTCTCAGCCATATAAAGAGCAATCTGAGTGGTTTCTCCCCGCACTTCTATTTCCATATAGCTGTCCTCTGGGATAATGTTCCGTCCGCTTCCCGCAATCAATCTCCCTACATTCACGCGGGTTATACCATCATGGTGACGGGGGATTCCATACAGATGATTAGCAGCAGTTGTTGCAGCCAATAACGCATTTTTTCCAAGCTCTGGATTCATGCCTGCATGAGAGGAAACTCCTTTGAAGTAGACATTGAATTTGGTTGAAGCAAGAAAACCTTGTGTTGTTGCTGCAATCGTTCCGATGGGTAATGATTGAATGCCTATGTGTCCAGAATAAAAAAAATCGACATCATCGAGCCACCCTTTAGCAGTCATTGCTCTAGCCCCTCTCCCTCCTTCTTCAGCTGGTTGGAATAGAAGAGTAAATCTACCTTTCAGCTGATCATTATGAGATGAAATATACTTTGCCACTCCGAGCCCAATAGCTGCATGCCCGTCATGACCACAAGCGTGCATAACGTTTTCTTCATTAGAATCAAATTTATTCTTTGAAGGCAGATGCGTTAAATCGGTGGATTCGTTTATCGGTAATGCGTCGATATCAAATCGAAATCCAACATGTTCACCCTGTTCACCTGTGTCCCATGTCGCAACAAGTCCTGTATTGCCTCCCCGCATTTTATCTAACCACGACTCTTCTACACCCCAGTCTAAAGCCTTTTTCTCATGTGACTCTAGATCAGCGATGGAAGGCACCCCCATACGGGAGCCTTCTAGAAGTGCTTCTTTGCCAATATAAAGGTTAAATCCCATCTTTTCTAGCTCTTTTCCTATTCTGTATGTAGTAATGTACTCCATAAACCCCAATTCAGGTAAAGCGTGCAAACTCCGCCGCCAATCGACCAATGTCGGGGTAATGTCCTTTAGAAATGTACTAGACATAAAATCACTCCTCAGTTACTTTTCTTTCTGAATACTAACTCTTTTCAATTCATTGGTATTCTTCATTTAGAATACTATTGATTAAATATTACCTTTTATTCTCAATATCTCCTAAATATATATGATAAATCTTATCTTACCATAGAGAATTATTAAGCTAACATGTTTACCCTAATTACAAAATTCATTTCTAATAATTTCTTCGACCTTCAGCAATCTCAATAAAGAAAGACGTCTTTTTGTGGAAAAAATATTCTCCAAAAAAAATATTTCATCCATGAGAAAATTGTTATTTAATCCAAATCAATGTTGCACGTTCTAAAACTGAATCCCATGAGTCTTTTTCAGCTATGATTTTTTTGACATCATATTCTACATAATACACAGCATCAACATCTTGGCTCTCATCAAGTCCAAAGGTAAAGGTATATCCTTGTTCTTTATTTTCACGATTATTAAAAAGTTTTCTTGAAGGAGAATCGGCAATTGTTTGTGTATAAAAAATAAAAATCACATTCTTTTTAACACCATCAACTTCCAATAGTAAAGGATGTGTTGCTTTTAAACCAGCGTGACTTTTCCCATAATAATGGGAAGCCAACCGATTATCATCTTGTTTTTCAATTTTAAAAAGATTCTCCGAATAGGGGATAACCGTATCATAAACAAATACATATGCATACACGCCAATTAAAATAGTAATTGTTATTAATACAGAAGCAATTGAAATCATCACTTTTTTCTTACGCCATTTTCTACTCAAATCACTTAAAAGAGAGACTTTGTTTTCTATTGGAATATAAAGTTCATGTTTCATGGCTTCATATTCTTTTTGACATTTTGCACAATGCTGTAAATGCTCGTCTACCATTTCTTTTGTGTCTTGACTAACTACCTTATCAATATAGAGAGGTAACACATCTTGAATGATTGTGCATTTAATATCTTTCATTATTTTATCTCCTCCATATACTCAATAATTTGTTTCCTTGCCCTATAAAAAGTGACCCTTGCCCATCCTGCGCTTTTACCAAAGAGCTTTCCTATTTTCTCAAAAGGTAACTCACCAAAAGTGCGCAGTGAAAAGACTTCCTTATATGGCTCCACCATCGAGTGAAGAAACTGATGAACTGTAAAAGCATCCTCCTCATTCATCAAATGCTTTACAACCTGGACTTCCGTAATTTGTTCTTCTACTAAATTTGAATCTATTAGTCTCTTCTTTCTTTTGTAATGTGAGAAATATGTATTTTTTGCAATTGTAAAAAGCCATGCTCGAATATCTTTAGAACCATCGAACTTGTCAATTGCTTTTAACGCTTTAAAAAAAGCCTCTTGCGTAATTTCTTCTGCAATAGTTTCATCTTGACTTAATGATTTAATATACAGATACACTTCACGGAAATATTTGTGATAGATTTCTTCAAAGTCCACCCCTTTTCACCCCTTTCACTTATATAACTCCCATAATCACATTACGTTACAGGAAATGTTAAAATAATTTTCACTTAACAATGCCATAACAGCCAAAAAAAAGACACGTTTCATTTACAAAAACGCGCCGTATTGTGGAAAAGATAAATAAAACTCTATTGTATTAATTTCTTGGCTTAATGTCAGGTAGCATTGTCCATTCGGGATCCTTGATATCATATACCAATGGCTTCCTTACAGAACTTGTAAATAGTTCATGACTAGCTCCAAATTTCAAATAAATTCTCTGAGCTTGTCTTAATGAAGGAATATTTGCTCCCCCTTCATAATCAGGGTCGTTAAATTGAACAAAATCATCTTCCCAATAACAAATACTACAAATCTCATATGTTCCAGGGGGTTCTTCACCTATGGTTTTATAACCACAACATGGACAAGTATATTTCATTACATATTCCTCCCAATAGTTACTGTTAATAAAGCAGCAGTAATTATATTCAATTCTGTGTAAAAGACCATAGACTTCGTTTGTGGCCATTGCCTCTCTATTTTTTTATCACATACCCTAGTCTGATGAACTTGTCTATAGTTGACTCAATGCTTTTTTTACTATGTTTTTACAACATATTCCTATTTTAACATATTATTTTCTAATGCTAATTTATAAAAAAATTATTGAACAGTCTCTTATTTAATGTAGAAAGGCGTCATTTTGCGGAATAATATTTTTTTAAAAAAGTGATATAAAAACACTGAAGCTAGACAGGTAAAACATCACATTGTAAGATGAGTACATACTAAAAATTGGAGGTTTTTGTTTGTTAAACTTATGTTTGAGCAGGGTATGTAAACTTTCTTAGTGACTTCGTTCATTGAGAAAGTGCCATTTATAGAATAATAGAGAAGATATAATTCACTAAAAAAAGAGGAGACTATAAATGGATATCATTATTAAAGAAGAAATCACAAAAGAATATAATATGACAGAAGAAATTGTTAAAAGAGCATTTTTAAAGGTAGGTGATAAGAAAGAACACATTCTTGTAAATCGCATAAGAAAATCAAATGCATTTATTCCTGAACTTTCATTAGTTGCAAAAGATCAAAACAATGACATTGTAGGTCATATTATGTTATCTAAAATAACAATAGGAGATGGTGATAACACTGCCGATTCTTTGGCACTAGCTCCACTTTGTGTTGTTCCGGAATATCAGAATAAAGGCATTGGGAGCCAATTAATTCATGCTGCACTAAAAAACGCAAAAGAGCTTGGCTACGGTTCAGTAATTGTTTTAGGACATAAAGACTATTATCCAAAGTTTGGATTTAAACCAGCTAGTTTATGGAATATCAAAGCTCCATTTGAAGTACCTGATGAAGTGTATATGGCTCTGGAAATAACAGAGAACTCTCTTGAAAATGTACAAGGGATCGTTTATTATTCAAGTGCGTTTTCGGATTAATATCTAGGTGTGATTGCATTAAAAAAGGTTGCCATGAAAATGTTTTAAAACATTTTCTAAGCCAGCCTATTTTTAAGTCATATATACTCTTCTTATATAGGTTCCGCTTTTATAATTTGAGATCAATCATTCATTTTTTTCATAGATCTACTTTAGGGAGCTAGAAAAGTAATTCTCAATACCAAGGTATTAATGTTTAGAGAGATTAGAAATTTTTACTCCCTTCAAGCTCCATATTGCTGAGTAACATTTTCAGCTTGTCTGTTAGTAAGGTGAACTTATGGTGAGCAACTAATTCTACTGAGTAAATATATTGCTATCTAATAACTGTTTAATAAAAATAAAATAATAAAAATTTAAAATATTCGCAATATTAATGGAGGATTTACAATATATACAAAGAATAACTGTAATATAACAATTACAGGAGGTGTTACTTTCTTGAAACTCAAGAAACTATTATTCGGTACAGCGTTAACTTTAACTTTAGTAGGTTCAGGTGTTTCCGGTGCAAGTGCTGATCCGATAACTATTGATCCTGGGCCTGGTGGTGGTGGTACTAGTGATCCACCACCAATTTGCACAAGTAATGGCACATGTATCCAACCGTAAAATTACCTAAGTTTAAAAGCATGTCATTTAATATGATGACATGCTTTTATTCATCTTTTTTCTATTATATACCTCAATGTTTGTTATCTTCTGGCTGATATTGCCCATATTTTTTGTGAATAACAATCTAAGGTGTCCATTCATCAAAAACTAATAGACTTCTTAATCATTGTGATGTGTAAATGACTTATTCAACCTATCACACGATACAAGTAAACCCATGTGCTGCATAAGCAGCTCGCTTGGATTTTGCTTTTTTTATAGAATAGTTGCATGTTGATGGGCATGGAGCCTTGTGAAGATTCCATTCTCCCTAGATAAAAGTTCTTCGTGAGTACCATCCTCAGCTATTCCGTTTTCAGTGACGACTAAAATTCGATCTGCTTTACGAATAGTAGCTAAACGGTGAGCAATGACTAAAGTAGTACGGTCTTTAGTCAATTCATTTAAGGCTTCTTGAATGATCGCTTCTGTTTCTGTGTCTAGAGCAGAAGTAGCTTCATCGAGAATTAGTATTCTTGGATTCTTAAGGAACATACGGGCGATGGACAAGCGCTGCTTTTGACCTCCAGATAGCTTTAAGCCTCTCTCTCCGATTTGGGTATCATAGCCATTCGGAAGTGAGGCGATAAGATCTGTCAAATGAGCACGTCTTGATGCCTCTTCGATCTCCTCTTGGGTAGCTGATAGCTTTCCGTAAGCAATATTTTCACGTAGTGTACCTGTAAACAAGAACACATCCTGTTGTACTATTCCAATTTGTGAACGTAGAGATTCCTTTGTCATATCTCTTATATCAATGCCGTCAATAGTAATGGCTCCTTTTTCAATATCATAGAAACGAGGAATTAAGGAGCATATCGTTGTTTTTCCTGCCCCAGAAGGACCTACAAACGCTACGGTTTGTCCTGCTTGAATGGTAAATGATAAGTCTATTAGAATTGGGCGATTCGTCTCATATCCAAACGTCACCTCGTCAAAGGTGATATCCCCTTGTAATGTTGAAACATCTATTGCATTAGGACGATCTTCAATATCCGGTTCCCTATCCATAAGCTCTGTAAATCGTTTGAAGCCCGCCATTCCTTTTGGATATAGTTCAAGGAGAGCAGAGATTTTATCAATTGGTTTGAATAATATATTAATATAAAGAATAAAAGCAACGAGTTCTCCATAAGATAGGGAACCTGAAAAACTTAACCATGCACCATAAACTAGAACGATAAGCGTCATTAACCGTGTGGAAATGTAGATTCCTGAAAGGTTCACACTCATGGTGTTGTATGCTTTTAACTTAGATTTACGAAAGAATTGATTGTCTTTATTGAATCGTTCAAATTCGTAGTACTCATTCGTAAATGATTGGACAACTCTTGCTCCAGAAACACTGTCCTCTACTCTGCTGTTCACATCTGCAATATTTCCATACATTTTTGTCCAGGCAGCATTCATTTTAATATTTGAATAGGAAATGAGCCAAACTAAAAATGGCACAATCAAAATTGCCACTAACGCAAGCTTCACATTAATAGTAAGCATAATCCAAAATGCTCCAATAAACGTCATAATAGCGATAAATAAGTCTTCAGGTCCATGGTGAGCAAGCTCTCCAATGTCCATTAAATCATTTGTGACTCTACTCATAATATGTCCAGTTTTCGTATTATCGAAAAAACGGAAGGATTGTTTTTGAACATGGTTAAACAATTCTCGCCTCATGTCGGTTTCGATATTAATACCAAGCTTATGCCCCCAATAGTTCACTACAAATTGCATGCCCGAACTAAGTAAATAGAGGACAAGTAGACCTATGGAGACAGCTATAATGGTACTCCAATTTCCTTCAGGTAATAGGGAATCAATAAACCATGATACCGCGAGAGGAAAGCCGAGTTCCAAAAGTCCAACCAACACAGCACAAACGAAGTCAAGATAGAACAGCTTCCGGTGTGGTCGGTAATAGCTGAAAAATCGTTTAATCATATAATAGTCACCTCAGCATTCTAGTATTCATTTTCAATCTATCATTGTATCTATAAAAAAAGTTTGATAAAACGATTTAATAGATTGTTGTTTTATCTAAACTCAAATTAATAAATAGCGGATGAGTTGCCTTTCCACCTTATGTAAAAGACGATTATCATTTACAAATCCTATATATTACAACATCAGAAAGGATGCAAAGTATCTTTTAATTAATATCGCTCAAAACATAAAGAAAGACGCTTTCAGTATTATAACTTAACAGCGCCATTTTGTGGAATATTTCTTTTCTTATTTCATCAATGGATATACTCTTCATGGTACTAAGGACTTCACCTACATAACCAACGTTTTTAAAAGTTTATCAGAAAATCAGAAATTCTTTCTTGACTTTTAATATGCTTTATTTTTATTCCTTTCGCTTCTCACACTATGTCCATAGTCTAAAAAAAGTAAAACGCTACAATAAAGTAGCGTTTTACTTGGGAAAACATGATATATAAAAGTGCATAAAGGGGAAATTTGGTTATTATTATAATACCAAATAACTAAACATTGTGATTTTGGCTTAAAAGGCGATTTAGGACGATTGGCTATTGGTTTTGTTTAAGTTCCTTTAAACTTCTTTCATTTATATAAACATATTGATATTTGTAATATTAAAATTCAAGTATAATAGATACATGCGAAAATGGATTTACAAAACGCTGGTCATACTTTATTTGATTTTCTAACTTCAAAACCTTCAGTTGAATTACAATAAGTACTTACTTTTCAGCGAAGCTCGATACAGAATTCCAATTTCCCGTAATGTATTTCATCTAATCACAACAGATATCATGTAGTATATCTGTTGTGATTTCCTTTAAAACTAAATGTTTTCAATATTGTTTATTTCAATGCCCCAGTAGTGATTGCTTCTATATTACACAGTGTGATGGAAAGTGGTGCATTTACAGTTGTCTCAGTCCCTTGCAATACAAAGTTTGAAATCGTCCAATCATTATCAAATTCATATATACTCCCACTAATTCCTCTTACGCAAACAGCTTGCCCTAGATATTGAGTATAGTTAGAATTTGCTCCGATAGTACAACAATCACAAGTGGTAATTTGCTTTACTTCTTCTTTGACTATAGACTTACAACCACAAGGTGATGTTGATACCTTATAATTTGCCATTAGATCACCCCCATAATAATTATTACTCCATGTTATGCTTCACTGCAATTTGATGCATGGGGTAGCGCGTATATATCCCAATAGGTTTATACACATTTTCCATTTTCTAGTCAACAGTACAAAAAATCAAAATTATATTGCATACTCTATTCCTATAAGTTGATACCTTATATCTTGCCATTAGGCACCTCTTGAAAACTTCGAGAGGGTACATAATTATTAAATCTAAACTTGTATGTATTACCTAGTACATACAGAGATAATTTGCATAACATAATGTACGGCCAACTACACTCATATAAACCTCCCTAAGCATGCCTCCTTTACTGATCGAAACAGGGAGGTTACATATTTTAAGGAGATGTGACATATATCAATTAGATTGTTTTGGGGCATAGTTTCATACTGTGGAGTAGGTCAATTTGGAGATACTTACCCTCTCTTCCTTGGGTGTCCAACGGTCTACGGTAGAGAGGATCTTTTAGTTAATCACCTCACAGCTTATATGTTTCATAAGGTTTTCTGACTATAGAGTTTTTTGAGTTTATTATAAGATAATGAATACTTCATCTTTCAATAAAGGAGTTTATTAAATGCGCGTTGCATATGTAATTTGATTCTCTTCATGTGAAGGTCTTATGTTTTAACCCCTCAATTTCCTAGTTTATACCCATTTTGATTACTATAGTTTCATGTTTTAGACAACATTGTTCAAAACATAATGAAAGACTCTTTTCATTATCATCTCTGAAATGGTGCACCCATATAAAAATTTCCTACAGATTTTAACATATTCTCTCCTTTCCCGGTTAGTTAGTTTATCGTATTTCTTCTATTACATATGTTTTCTAGTAATAGTATCAAAAATAATGTTGATAATAACCTCACACAATTTCACATAGAAAATACACGAGAACTACATGCTAAAGTTGTATAAATAACTATGTAAGAAAAACTATTTTAAAGGAGTGTTTCAAATGAGGAACTTATTATCTTTAACATTAGCAGGTGGAGTATTGGTGAGTGGATTAATTGGAGTCTCAGCGACAGGTGCACAGACAACACAAGATTTAGACGAAAGACTAGAGCCATATGCGACTGAATATGACAATGGTACTATTGGATTTGATCTATCAGAGATTCCGCAAGATTTACTTGATGAATTAAATGACAGTAATCTTTCAAGTGGTGATTACGAACTTGTTTCGATTGAGACTATTGACGAAGAAACTGGTTCTAGCTTGTCAGTTGACGAATTTTCTCAAGAATTCTTTACTATTGAGATAGATGAAGAAACAGGTGATGTAATCGATTCAAGTTTGTCTGATGAAGAACTAGCTAAATTCTTAGAGGAACGAGAAAATGCTGGACCAGTTGAAGTTGAAGAGATTAACTTAGGCTCTGAATAAAGAACACTTCTGAAAACACCGATTTCCAAAATGAGGTCGGTGTTCTTAATATTAGCCACCTTGGTAGACATGGTAATCAGAGCATATTTACCTTCATGTTCTCCTCATTCCAAAACCTTTTAACATACTCAGTAAAGGCTGCATTTAAAATATTTAAAGCGACTGATACCAATTTCCTATTTAAATTACTCTAAAATTTATGTTTTTCATCTATTACAATCTAAAAGTCAATATATACTATCCCATAGAGACCCGCATATCAATATGAATCAAAAATTAATAAATAGAATACATGAATTATTTTTTACACATTCAAATTTTTTGGAGGTATTTTAGATAGATTTAGTAACCACTAGCCTTAATTTCTCTAACAACTCTTGACAACTTCTTATTCTAAAAACCGTAAAGTTACATATATATATCTCTGACTTTAGATTCGAAGGGAGTATACAATTATGTCATTTGCGTATGTAGCAAATTTTGCATCTTCCACAATCTCTGTCATAGATACTAAAGTTCATTCCGTAATTGCTACTGTGATACTTAATAGTTCTCCAGCTTTCATAAACTTTGCACCAGACAGTAAGCTAGCATATGTTTTAAGTACTCCACTCTCATTGACTAATAAAACTGTTTCAGTTATAGATGTGAAAACTCACACCTTACTCTCTACTGTACCTGTTGGTTTAAGCTTTAATTTGTTATTATTCAACTCTAGTGTAGTTGCTATTTCACCAAACGGGAAATATGCGTATATTACAAATCTTATTGAAGGAACCGTTTCTGTTATTGATGTGAAAACCCATTCTACTATCTCCACAATTAAAGTTGGCTTGGCTCCAAACTCATTAGCAATATCTCCTGATGGAAAGTCTGTCTATGTCACGAATGTAGGAGAAGATAAGGTTTCTGTTATTGACACAAAAACTCAAGTTGTAATTACTACTATAACAGTTGGTAATAATCCAGTATTTGTGGCTTTCTCTCCAACATAAAAACGAGTATCTATAATTCGTATATTAAGTGTGTGAACATAAATTTCTGTATTTACTCTATTAGTAGCTATAATAATAGAAAGGATGAAAACATTGAAAAAATTAGAACAGTCTTATAAACAAAGACCCATTCGTTTTATAGAAATACTCAACCACTATGATTGGAAATTAAAAGTTTATGGTATTTCTTACGAAAACGAACTGCCTAACCCTGATTTAATTAACGATGCTAAATCAGTTACTCTCTCAAAGCTACCTGCAATTTCCGATACTGTTTATGGAGTAGGATATATTGGAATTCATGATGGACGTGATTCGAATTTCGTATTTTTAGATTGGTGGCAAGATGAAAATGAGCTTCATCACCATGTGTTCATATCCCCTAAAGACAATCCTTCTGCATTGGTTGAAATGACTCATACAGGAATTTCAGCATGCGTTTGGGATTTAAAATTAATTTGTTTTGAGAGACAAGCTTGGTTAGATTCAGTATTAAATAACCCTAAAGGACTTCCTGATCTAGATTCCTATTTGAAATCTTATCTGAATGGCGATTTTTGATTGATACTGAAGTTAATAATCAGTGTTATTAGTAATAAAAAATTAATTCTGGAGTTTCCTTAAATTTAAGTTTTGTACTTGGACATTTATCAGTTACATCATTATGACGGAAATTATGTACAAAAACTTCCTTTAAAGAACAACACAGCATTACAAATACAATAATAATCAAACTTATCATTTTGATAACTAAAATGAGGAATTTAATCATAACAACATAAGGTGATATGCACAAAACAAGCAGAGTTAAGTTGTTTAGGCTGAAGTTGCATGTTTAATTTGCTTGTGAATGGTCAATAATTAATGTGATGTTTATTCATTTGTTAATTCCCTTCTTTATTGCCCTAGGTTGAAGTAGCCTAGGGCATTTTTTTCTTCTTACCTATTTTGGGTAGATGAGTGATTAGGGTTTACTTCTCCTTTATGCAACTCAATAGCATATATCCTGCTACAAAACTTATTATTGTAATTGGGGTATCTGCTAAAAATAACATTGGATTAAGCGGGATATAATGACCAAGTGGAGAAAAATAAATAATATGAAATGAAGCTATGATAGATGCAGGTAACACAATGACTAAAAACTTTACTATATCGAATGTCAAAGCTTTTTTACTCCTCACCACATTCAAAAGCGATGGTAATCGAAAAAACATCCCCATTAAGTAAGGAAAAATTGTTGAATATAATAATATGGGATAAAAAATATACATTCCTTCATATTTAACTTCAATATAAATTTGAAACCTGGTTCCGACCCATAGTAACAAGGTAAATAAAAGTGGCCATAATAAAAAACTTCCAAGTTTCTTCATGTCACTCCCCCTTCGATGACTTGTTGTATTTATATGCTACTCATTCTTTCCTAACCCACAAAATTAACCCTAATTGCTAATTGGACAAATAACTTCCTAGTTACCAACATTCGGAATTCTATATCAAATAGATAGGACAGGTGAAATACACACAGTCAGTCAGATGTAGGTAGTTTTTCTTATTTCGTGAAATACATATTTACATTAATTAAAAGTAGTCGATATTTAATATAATGATTTATTTAACAGTTTTTCCCCTTTTGCTTACCCTAGACTAAAAATCTAGGGCTTTTCTTTTTAAATAGAACTTTCATTTTATCGTAACATCCAGCTACCATATTATTCACCTTCCAATTGCTTTGTTACACCTACGAATTCCCATCCCTTTGTTTTAACAAATCAATAAATTTCTGTGAATGTGTCACAATCAACATCTGCTTTTATTGATCCTTCAATCTCTATCCATCATTTTGTTTTTTTTCATTTTACTCCTCTACTTAATTGCAAGATTAACTATGATCTCTTCTTAAAACTATTTAATTCAGACCAAAAGAACTCTCTAATACCTTAGAGGCAAAGTTTTTAAAGTTTCAATATTTCAAATAAGAATATTCTCCAATTGAGCATCCAATACCACCCAAAGACAAAGAGCTAAAAAGTAGATTGTACAACGAATTAATTACCACAGAACTCCTTATGAATATTTTTATTAATTGTTTTAATTATTCATAGATTTATATAGATTATAATAATTATATATTTAGAATTTTATTTACTAACAAGGCAGGATTGTTTTTTTAAAAATACCTTAAGTTATAGGGGATGATACAGATGGTCAAACAAGCTATAAGTGTTTTTCTTATGGTAATTATATTGTTTTTGACTGGTTGCAATAATGAAATAAACTCATTAATTGAAACACAAGAACAATTAAATGAAAAAGTAGTTGAGGCTAATAAAATAATCAAGGAACAACAAAGGGTAATAAATGAACTTAATAAAGAATTTTCTTATTTAAAAGACTTATCAGAGACAGAATTAGACGCATACGAATTATTTGTCCAGGACAAAAATATGAGGCACCTTCTAGGTTTTTCACCAGAGAATATAGTTTTGATTTACTTGCATTCAGTAGTAATTGATGATATTGAGGCAATTTATTCACTGACTTTTGATGATGGTGCTTTACCTGATTTTTCAACTTTTAAACAAAAGTATAAGGAAGGTCTGCGTAAAAAAGATGTGGAAACCGCTCTTGATTAAAGGTATTACACTTCAATTGAAGTTAGTGAGGAAAATAAAACTGATAATGATGTAGCAGTCGAAATGAGTGTTGAGTTTGGTCTTTATCACACAACATTCATATTTATATTAAAAAAAGAAAATGGAATATGGAAGATGGATATTTTGCACTTGATGGAGGATATAAAAAAGGCTCAGAATTAGATTACATACAAAGGACATTAGGTAAGCACCTCGGCGTTATTTTCTTATACAACAACTTATTGATATTGCTTAAATGTTTTAATTTAGGGGAACAGAGTTTATGCCATTACTTCCCTTACGATAAAAATCAGATTTTATCATGAACCTCAATGACTGTGTTTATTCATAACTATAATTACCAATTCTATGTATCGTTCATTCGTATTTACAATAATTCACACACCTGGATTCCCACCCTATTTTAATTTAAATCTATTTATTTACTAATATTTAGTTATGAATGAATATTATACACTTTAAATTTATGCTTCAATATGTAACCTAGACATACTCTAATTTGTCTAGGTTTTCCTCTACATATCTACTTCTTTTATGCGTGTAACACAGCACGTTGAAATAGCAACGAAAAGTGTTATACCATCTCTGACATCTTCTACTATTGCAATTCCTTCACCTACTTCTTTAACAGTTACTGGCGCATCTTCGAATAAAAACGTTGGTACTAACGCACTAATAATTACTTGCTTATCTATTAAGCATTTAAAACTATCTGTCGCTGGATCTTCAATACATTTACAAACACCACCACTCCTTTCTGATTGAATTAATTCTATTTCAGGATAAATAGCATTTACAGTAACAGCTTTTACCTGACTAATCGGAAAGAAACCTTCGGAGGTATCTACTCCAAATTTATTAACCTTTTCTATCAGAATTGGTTGGAAACCTGAAATGGGATCAAAATTAAACACTTCATTTTGTGTTGCTAGTATTGCAAAATTTCCTTCAAGTTCCTCTAGAACTCTTTTCATTGGAGTGACACAACAATCACAAAAATTCTCATTTGTTTTTCTGCAAACTAAAGTTCCTATTTAATCTCACCTCCTCCCTTTATATTTATAATATGAATATAAAGGTTGAAAGGTGTGGACAATCATTCTACCTAAAGTCCCCAGCCATTATGTCCGTAAAGGGTTGTCTATACTCAACGTACAAGCTTTTTTGTTTATGTCTACGAATCAGTTAACGTACTATGTTTTTCAAGACTTTTTCGTATTGTCACTATTAACCCGTTCAAAGTATTCCAGGTAGCACCCTCACATGTCGCTTCTATTGCGTTACATTTTTTGTTTACTTGCCATACGGGAGTAAACATTATAAACTACTTCCTTATCAATAAACACAGATTTAACTTGATTAATAAATTCCATAGCTCTATCAAATCTAAAATATCTCATGCTGTTCTCTTTGACCGATACATTTATTGCATTCCAAGTTTTTTTATCATTATTATCATATATTTGTTTTAACTTTTGAATTTCTTCCAAAAATAATGAGATAAGTTGCTCCCTTTCTGACTCTTTAAAATCCATCAACAACTCATCCAGATCATTCCAACTTACACTTTGATTAAAATAACCTTTGAAGAAATAAATTAATGTACTAAATTCCTCTTTGATATTCATAATAAAACAACCTTTTTGGTTTTTTGGAGACCTAATTAACACTATAAACCCATAATCAGAGTCAGGATCTTTTTTTAATACTGTGACTCCAATAGTAAGATCCTCATTGAAGGAATAGCCTTTTTCATTAAAACCTCTTCAAATAACTTTGTCACCAGCTTTTTTCTATAAGATTTTGTTTGTTAATTAACATTCCTGACTTCTATAATTTGCTGTTAAAATAAGGGTATGCCAAGAACTAACTTGAGAAGAGAACGGGGCTGAAAATGTTGAAATTATTACTAACTTCTAATGGTTTTTACAATGACTCTATTAAAAACCAATTATTAAAACTTGTAAATAGGGAAGTTAACGAAAAGAAGGTTGCCATTATTACCACTGCTTCACCATATAAAGAGAAGAATAAGTACGCACAAAAGGCAAAAGAAGATTTTAAGAAAATGGGGTTCCAAAACATCCATTTCATTGACTTAGAATTTGAGAGTCCTGAAAGTCTTACACAGCAAGATGTCATATATATCAACGGTGGGAATCCATTTAACTTGTTATTTCATTCTAAAAAGAGTGGAGCAGATAATATCCTTAGACAGTTAGTTTCAAAAAATGTAGTTATTATAGGTGTTAGTGCTGGTGCTGTTCTCCTTGGTCCTAACATTAAGGTAGTGCATTTCTTTACTCCGCAGATGGATAAACTAAACACTGAGGATTATTAAGCATTAGGATTAACTGATAAACTTGTCTTCCCTCACTACGACAGAGAAGATTTATTCAAGGATAGTACAAACAAGACAATTGAAGATAGACTGAAAGAATTTGAAACCCTCAAAAATTGTGAAATTACAAGGCTTAAAGAAAATGGATATATTACAGTAGAGAAGTAATTTATTGACCTCTATTATGAGGTCTCTTTTTATGCACTTCCGCAACATCTCAACCGTTGTGTAGTCAGATTTTTGACACGCTGAAATACCCATTTGCTCTACTCTTTTATCAAATGCTACATCCTTTCCTATATCAAGTCAATGGAACCAATAGAGGAAGTTATTCAAGTAATGAGTCCCCTCTTCAAATTCTCCTTCTAAAACGATTAAACTAAAACATCACTACATTTCTAAATAGCACTTTTTATAAACAATATGACTTTCATAAGAAAGGACCACGATCTCTGTATGGTATTCTTCTCCAACTTGATGGCAATATACCGTCTTTTCTTCTCAAGAATCCTACTTTTAAACCAATTGATATTTTATGATATAAAACTTCAATTAATTTTTCTAACCAGTTCAATAGCAAGCTGTGTAGATTCAATTAATGATTTGTTACCTTTATATTTTCTTATTTCTAATGCTTTTATAAAACAATCTTCTGCCTCATTTAGAAGATTTAACTCTAAATAACATTTCCCTTTATGTTGTAAGGGAAAGTCAATATAGAAGTCCTTTGCAGCACCTTTACATTTGTACAGTGCGGTATCAAACATTTCCAAAGCTTTTTTATGCTGATTATTGTATTTTAAAGCTTCTCCCAATCGTATAAGAGAAACTATTTCTCTAGACAAATTCTCCTCTTTGGTTGCAAATTCTAAACACCAATTTAAATAAGGAATTGCTCTCTTTGGTTCTCCGTAAATCCTCAGAAAATTTCCCATTACTCCGTTCAGATAATATTTATCTTCAACGCTTATTTTTGAATCTTGTACGGCATCTTCTATTTCATTAATCACTTCTAAGACCATAATAGGAGAAGAAGTTTTCTCTCGTAAAAATTGGCTCTCATCAAAATATAAAGTATTAGTTACTAAGTTAATTTTTTCTTTTAGATCATGAATAGAGATAATTTCCACCTCGGTTTCTTTATCCATAAAAATGTTTGCTGAACGCTACAAATTGCTAAAGGCAACCTAGTTAATTTGTTACTTTCTATATATCAGTCTTGAGCGTTCTAGTGTCCCATCGGAACTTCATGGGAAACAAGCCTCTTATTGAACAGTATCACACCAATAATTAATTTTAAAAGTCCATCAATAACGGCAAATACCAGAAATGGCACAGCTATAATTAATAAACCAAGAATTCCGTTTAAAATTGTGAAGCTACCTAGAAGAATCATCATTTTACCTTGAGAAAAGTAAAAACCGAAGAAGTGAATGCCCACTGCAATAAATATACTTAACCAAAACAACCTTAAATTATCGAAGCCGATGATAAACCCACAGGCTGTACATAATAATACATTAAACATAGTAAATAAATTATCCATTCTATTCTGAAATTTTGTATTTTCACCATATGCCAATTTGTTATTAACAAATGGGAAACCAAGAATAGCTATAAAGCCAATTAAGTACCCTATACCTAAAGTGAATGGTTGTATTAATAATTCTCCCCCAACAAGAGCTGAAAAAATAATTATGATACCGACGTAGATTAACCACACTCCACCAGTTCTTTGTGTAGGGTACTTCGAAATCTCATCTTTATTTGTCACCACAATCCCCCCAAAAATAATGTAAATTAGAAGAATGAATAACATACTTCATTTTTCTAATTTACTAATCTTATATACTTTTAAACTTCATTGTAAAATATGCATTTTTCAACAATATCTTGAAAACCATTCCCTCTCCTTTTGTTAAATTTAACACCTTTTTCTTACTTATTAACTACTTTCATTTATTGACAAAAAGTCATCAAATTGATTACTAAGCTTGTACTAGCTTTAAATGTCATCCTAAAAACATACAGATGCAATAGACGTAAGTTGAGATTTTTTTAATAATTTACTCTCCTCAAATTATACTTTCTACTAAATATTGGATTATCCTCTAAATAAAAATACTAGACTTTCCATAAAAGTTGCAGACAAACAAAAAAGGACTGAATTCAGCCCTTAGTAATCTCAATAATCAAAGTATCATTTTTTCTTTTTTTATTTTATATTCGTACTCTATTTGCATCTATTTACTGCATGTAGAACTTTTGAAAATTCACTATATTTTTTTAGATCTTATTGCAAAATACGTGTATTATTTATCCAAGCCTTCTTGGGTTCTAGCAATGATTCCATCCATTGTAATATTGGAGTGATATTTTATTGCTAATCTCATTATAATCTACTTATGTAATTGAAATAAAAGCTTTATTTTTCTTGTAGTTTTTCATAGTAGTCTTGAACACTATACGAAACAAAGCCACAATCTGTATACAACTTCAAAGCATTTTGATTCGATGTTTCTACATCTAAAAAAATCCTATATCCTTTTTCTTGCTCCTTTAACACTGTATTCATTAGAGCTTTCCTACCAATGCCTCTTCCTTGATGATCTGGCAATATTGCAAATCCATATATCCAAGATTCTTCGTTGGAGTTATCTATTGTGATTTTTCCAACCGTTTGTCCAACATAATCAATCATATAAAAAGATCTCGTTTCTTCTTCCTTAATTCTTTTATTAAAGTCTATTGCATCTTCTCGTTCAAAATTAAAGCACTGCACATCTAATTCAACTTCGAGTTGTTGGTCTTCTTTTCTTGTTTTTCGAATCACTACATCTGGTGAAAACGATAATGAAGTTTCTTTAAACTTCATTTGATACTCTGAAAAGCCATAAGTATATTGGTTCTTGTTCAAAAAATGTTTTGCAGAAATGGACGCAGCAGGAGCATTGAGTAAAATATTAGAGAATCCCTCCTTATTACATTCTGTTAAAGCTTCTTGTAACAGGATGGAGAAAATCCCCTTTCTTCTATATTTGGGATGAACCATTCCACAGATTTCTATCTTAGTACCAAACCAGTACACTCCTAAAAAGCCGACTAGTTTTCCATCCTGCTCATGCAAGAAATCTCTTTTCTCTTGAGCGTTTCGTGTTCTTAATACATCCCAATTTAATTTCAATGATATTTGCTCTTCCTTTTCACATATTTCTTGTAGTTCTTTAATTTGATTTAACACCTGATCACTAAGCAATGTGCGTCTCTCCTTCCCCTTCTCTGCTAATTTTATAATAATTTCAACAAATATACACTTAATCCTGTTTAAAACTCTTACTTCAATTAAAGCAGGTTATAATGAAGGATCTTCAATAGCATTTGTGTTCATGGTTCACCATTAATCAATTTATTTTCACTTATCTTTGTCACAGCTAGTTTTAAAACTAAGGGGTGAAACAAAATGGACACAATGTATAATTTTAAATTAAAAATAATAAAATAGATATTTTATATAAATCTCTTATTTTATTATTTTCGTTTTGATTATTACTATTCCAAAACATTTTTAAGATTTAATAAACCCTGTGTTGCGCGTCTTTGCATAATACCTTTTATAAAGGTTAGTAAAAACGTTTTAATTAAAAGTCCTTTATTTCTACTTTCCATTCTCCAGATTACGTGAGTAACCATGTTTTCTTTTTCTTTAAGCAAAACAGTCATTCTAGGAAAAATCGGATTTAAATCTCCTTCAGTAACAAACCTTTTATTCTTTACAAATTCCTTAACTTCGATGGAAATATCTACTTTTCCTTTTAGTGGCATTTTAACTGTTTCAAGATAAACCTTTCCAACTTCTCCAACGGTCTTATCAGTACTCAGCTTAACTTTAATTACCTTTGGAAACCATTGACCAAAATTCTCCATATTAGTTATATATAGAAATACATCGCCAATATGTTTATTAATGACTATTTTACTCTCTGCAAGTTGAAACATTTGAACTCCTCCATTCCCCGCTTTTTCCCAATAACAATTGCTACTCATACTCGTATACAATATATACTCCCTTCACCGACACATATACATTTTTCTATAATACAAAATGAATATTAATAAGGTGATAAGTATTTTTATCCACACGTTATTAACAATATCCACAATAAAAAACACCCAAAGTAGGATGCTTACATTTGTATACTCACTTTTATATCTTGTATTAAAATACTTCTTTAATTGTGATTACCTTAAATTAGAGATAATTCTGCCATACTTAAGGTATGAATGATATTGCTAATGGATTTAAACCAACAGGTACAGTAGCGATTATAGAATGGGTATTCAGGGCAATAACTGACACAGTCCCATCAACATTTCCAACGTAAGCAAGTTTCCCGTCTGGTGTAAAAGCTACAAACAACTGTCCATCCACTAATTGAACGGTCGCCATAATTGAATGGGTTTTAGTATCAATGACAGTTACGGTACTACCGCCTAAGGTGACTATATACACTATTTTTCCATCTGGAGAAATAGTAATAAAAAATGGATCAACCCTTAACATCACTGTAGCTATAACGATGTGTGTTTTTGTATCAACTATTGACAAATTACGATCGTTGAAGCTGGAGACATAAGCAAGTTTCCCTTCCAGAGTAAAAGCGACATCACGTGGATTACTATTGACAGATATTGTAGCAATAATAGAATGTGTCTTTGTATCTATAACTGACACAACACTAGATACATTATTTGCGACATAAGCTAGTTTCCCATCCGGAGTAATGGAGATAACATTGGGGAAACTATCGTTACCTAAGTTTATGGTGGCCATAACTGAATGTGTCTTTGTATCTATCACCGACAGACTATTTGAACGATTGTTTGAGACATAAGCAATTTTTCCATCCGGAGTAATTGCAACCTCCATTGGTTCAATTCCTACAGGAACTGTAGCAATCACAACATGAGTTTTCGTATCAATAACTGAAACAGTGGAGGCTGTTTGTTCACTCCCAAAATTAACTACATAAGCCACCTTCCCATCAGGAGTACTTGCAATAGCTCTTGGTCTAACCCCAACAGCCACAGTTGCAATTAATTTATGCGTACTTGAATTTATGACGGATACTGTATTTTCTCCCTCGTTAGTCACATAAGCCAGTACCATTATTGTAGAGACCTCCTTATATTCGTTTGATAAAGTGTATGCGACAGAGTATCTTTAAATGATTTCATGATAAAAGCCGTGTATTATCTTAAATTCATAGTCATGTTTGTTGATATTTACTCTATTACTCTTGCTATCATCCAGCCACACACCAGGGTATGTACAATTCCTCATAACCTTAGTTACTCCGTTGCTGAATGGGGTTACCTTAACTGTTAGCTCCCATTATGTTTTGTACATTAGACATCTTCCTTATATATCAAACTCTACTTTACAGTCCTTTTCAACAAATATATACCTTACCCCAAATTACTAAGCCATTAGATCCTAGTATTATACTTCTTGGAGGATTTTCCATAGAATGAAATTGATACAGTGTACATATTAACCCCAAATAATACAGTCTGTGACCATCCACCACTAGGATGTCATATGTATCGTCTATCCGTCTTGGATAATGGGACAGGGAGTTTAGTAGTAAATTCTAATTGCCGATGCATAAATGTCATTACCTTTACGAAAGGCAATAAAAATAAATAAGTTTCTGTAGAAATCAATGCAATAATCAAAAAATCCCTACTCATTAAGTAAGGGATTTTTGCTATGTCAAGGATGTCAATTCAAAGGTACAGTATATTATGTTTTTCCTCACTAAATGAGGATCAAAATTTATAATAGTATCACAATATCCATTGTGTCTATTAGACAAATGAACTTAAACTGTAATTGTTCAAATGCAACAATAAGATACTTCTTTTATTGTGTTTACAGGAAAGGCAGCAATTATGACTGGATTTTATTGCGGTATAAATTTAACAACCTCAGGTGAATCAACAGGAACTGTTGCGATTACTGAATGTGTCTTTACGTCAATCACAGATACACTACCAGCTATTCTGTTCGCGACATATGCCAATTTACCATCAGGTGTAAAAGCGATATTATCAATCGGATCTTGGATGCTCCCCCCGTTCTCAACTTGAATAGTCGCTATTATAGACTGAGTTTTTACATCAATGACAGGAACTGTATTACCTGACTCAATAGTTAAATATACTACTGTTCCATCAGGCGAAATGGCTAAGCTATTTGCTCTAGTTATAGGAATTTCAGCAATGATTGAATGGGTTTTCACATCTATTACTGAAACAGGCGTGTCACCAAAAGCCCCAGCGATAATATATGCAAGCTTCCCATCTGGGGTAATGGCTACGTTAGTTGGGTTTCCTGCTATTGCGATAGAAGCAATAACTGAGTGTACTTTAGTATCTATGACGGACACCCTACCTGGGCCAGTGTCTACTGTGTAGGCTAATTTTCCATCTGGGGTAAATGCAAGTTTACTAGATGCAGAGTCTACTCGTATAGTAGCAATCACAAAGTGTGTCTTCGTATCTATTACTGAAACGATATTCTGGCTGTTATTAACAACATAAGCCAGTTGTCCATCTGGAGTAATTGCAATATTAAAGGGGGCTCCAGCCATATTTATAGTAGTAATAGCAGTATGAGTTTTTGTATCTATAACTGAAACACTTCCTGAGTTTAGGTTAGTAACATATGCAAGCTTCCCATCTGGTGAAATTGCTATATTATTTGGGTTATTCCCCACTGCTACATTAGCAATAACAGAATGAGTTTTTGTGTCAATTACAGATACAGTTCCTCCAACTGCCATTGGGACAGTAATATAAACCATTTTACCATCTGGTGAAGTTGCTATATTATTTGGGGAATCTACAAATGGAATATCCACTTTTGCAATTACTGAATGCGTCTTCGTATCAATAACGGTAAACATACTACTACCTGGCGATCTAGTCAAAATATAAGCCAGCACCATCGTAACGACCTCCATTTATTCGTTTGATTAAGTGTATGCGCCAGAGTACCCCTAAATGATTTCATGCTAAAAGTCATTTTATATCTTAAATCAGTGTGTTAGAATATGCTAAAGATTGAGGTAAAATTTGCTGAACAGTATTATGATAAATACTCAGGTGAAACAAAGTATAAGTATGCTGCTAATTGGTTATCTCAAAGAGCGAGTCAAATTGATATTATATTAAGTGAAGAAGAAGTTAGAGGTATTATTAAGGCTAAACTTAAAAATATTAAGATGGAATATGAGGATGCTTGGAAAAAAGAAAGTGTAGCTGCGGAATAATTAAAGGAACAATACAACATTTTTGTATTTATATATATAAAGTATGATTCACTAACAAATAACATAATATTTCCATATATAAGTAAATGAAATCATTGTAGAAAGGGTGTGAAAAAAATACTGAGCCTAATTAGATTATTTGGATTCATTTGGGAAAATTAATAATTAATTTAGTGTTGGTACAGAATTATAAGATTTAATACCTATTGTCACTATATATGCACAAAAACTAGGCACCCAGACACGGGTGCTAGTACAAGTTGGTTTAGAACTTTCTCAGGCATTCATTTATGTACTAAATATAACTAAATGGGGTCTCCCAACATTTCGGAAATTTTGTAACTTTAGCAGATTTCAATATAAAAACAGTAGAGTTTCTGTATTCTAAGAAACCCTACTGTTCCATTTAATAGGAGTAACCTACCCCTTTTTCTCTGGAATTTGTCAGCCACCCTCTATACAAGTGACAGTCGAACTTCCGACAACAGAATTCAGTTCTTTAAGCAGAGAATGTAAGAGTTCATTCTTTACTAAGATTTCTAATGATTGTGTTGTTATTGGTACATTATACTTATTGAAAACAACTTCTGTTTCTTTCCAAATATCAACAATTCCTTTGGGAGACATATTAGATTGTATAACCATTTCACTTCTCCTTCTACTGGTGTGTAGCAACATCGAAAAAGTATTAGTCATATAAACGTTCGTTTTAGGTGCTTTTTATACTTAACTAGATTATATACTAATTAAGACAAACATAAAGCACCCAAGCCCATCCGAAATATAAGTACCAAAGTAAAAGATCATTACCTTTTCTGAGACTGACTTAACGCGCAAAATTTTCAAAATGTTGTCTGTCCGCTTTTAAATCGCAACAATAAAGACTGAATTTCTTTAGCCTTGTGTATACACAATATCCTTGAGTTTCATAAAGTTAACTCATTTCTATACCAATTCTTGTCGTATTTTCTCCAAACCTTAATATATCTTTCAGAATTAAGAGTAATTTTCCTTATCAACCCTTTGATTAGAATAATTTTTACTTATACTTATTAAAGTTAAAACTAAAATCGCCATTCCTCCAATTAAAAAAAATAAAGATAATGCCATCCGACCTTCTTGCCACCTAGTATAAGCTTGAAGAAAGGATATAATAATTATGGAAAAATGGAAAAAAATTTTTATTTTTGATATATTATTTAACACTTTAATTCTCTCCAATTTTGATACTTTTTGAGCTAATTCAAAACTAATAGTAAATATCACTTTTGACTAGTAAGTTTTTTGTCTTCATTCATATCTATCTTCCAAGCAAGAGTCCGTAAATAAATTCCCCCACATATTGGTCCTATGACTCCTATAAATGCTAATATACTTACTTCTTGCACTGTTGAAAGCATAACTATAGTAATAAAGATTAATACTCCTAAAGTAAATAATACTAATGATGATTTCTTTAACTCTTTAGGTGTAATGCTTTGTTTCTTCATTTTAATGGCCCTACTTTTAAGTATGGTATTTGGAAGAATATCCATTTACTACTATACTATAATTTTCCTTTACTACAAAACAATAATGATGATTGATCAATAATAACCACAATGTCCATAGTGTTAAATAAAATTTTAAAAAACCCACTCCTTTATATGGAAATGGGATTTGCTGAAGTGCTAATTAAGTAATGTCTAGGTATAGAAAATAGTACCTGAATCTGCTACAACCTTTGCCTTTCCTTGTATCTTATAGTCACCAGTGTGGTGAAAGGCTAATGTTTCCCCTAAGGCAACTTGAATAGGTTCTTGAGCTGAAGTGACAACTACACAATTTTCGTCTAAGGCTGTAATATATGTTAATCTCAACATAATACCCTCCTTCAATTGTACTTTAGTTCTCATCCTAAATTATGGAATAAAACAAGAGAATAGAGCCTTAATATTAGGTATTTTTTGCATAATTACAGCGTATTATATTTTGCATCAACTTTATTTTAAAAAGCCCTTGTGCCAAGCTTGAAGCACTCTATATGGGTGTTTTATGTTGCTATAACGCTCTCAAGGGAAATTATCTTTTCTTTTTTGTACTAGAAACATAGTTAAATACAAAAAAGCCTTTACTCAAGTAACAAGCATTAATTCTCTCATATCTCATTCGTTTTATGTTTTTTGGATGCTAGTTTAATACTCCTTTTTCCTGCAACGATTTAGAGTATCGTACACAATGGCTAACGATTTAATTTCGGACATTCTATGATCTCCCCCATGCGGCATAGATAAAAGGCTTGTTCGAGTTTAACGAAAATGAATTTCTAAAAAACTTTAACAAGTGAACCATTACTCTGAAATAAATAGAGATGGTGTTTATTTAGCACTTTTGCGCTGTATAGCTTCTTTGCCTCTTTTGAAAGCAGCGTGAAGTAGAGATATCCAAACAGGACGATTAGGCTTTATCTTTTTCCCTTTTCCTAACATTTCCATTTGTTGTGAATACCACATCACATCAAATGGCATCTTATTATCGATGCTCCTCAACCCAATTTTTTTTTCGGATAACTTCACTTCTTGAAGACTATTTTGTGCTATTAAATTCGGAAAATCTGGATAAACTGCTAGTGGCCGAGCAATTCCAATAAAATCAGTTGCATTAGATTGAATCGCGTTTTCCATCCCTTCCTTTGATCTAAATCCACCTGTAACACATAGTGACATATGTACTGTTTTTCTAAGCTTTTCAGCAAAATCAAGAAAATACGCCTCTCTAACTTTTGTACTCTCCTTCACATTTCTTCCTGTCATTTGGGGATTTTCATATGAACCTCCTGAAATCTCTAATAAATCTACCCCTTCTTTTTCTAACTGTTTAGCGACATACATCGCTTCTTCCTCAGTAAAGCCTGCCTTCATAAAATCAGCAGAATTCATCTTCACACTTATCGGAAACGATCCAGTTTGATTTCGTACCTCTCTATATATTTCTATCAAAAATTTCATTCTACCATCTATATTCCCTCCCCATTCATCATTACGTTGATTATGTCTTGGAGATAGAAATTGACTAATAAGATATCCGTGTGCTCCGTGAATTTGCACACCAGTAAACCCTGCTTTTTTTGCGAGTTTAGCACTGTTACCGAACCTTCGGATTAAATCAGTAATTTCTGAGCTTGTTATTTCTCGGGGATGAGGAAAAAATTTTCTAATACTTTCGTGCAAAGGAATCGCTGATGGAGCAACAGCTTCTTTAACGATACCCTTGGGAGCTTGCTTACCAGGATGATTCAATTGCATCCATAAATGTGTATCATTAATTGTCCCTCTCTCTGCCCATTTCTCTAAAAAAGGGAGAATACTCTCATCCTCTACAACGATATTTCTAGATTCACCTAGTGCTTTTTTGTCCACCATTACATTACCAGTAACGACTATACCTGTACCACCTGCAGCCCATCTTTCATATAAATGATAAATTGCTTCTGTAGGCTGATGGTGTTTATTTGCTTGTGCTTCACTCATTGCCCCTTTGAAAAATCGATTTTTTATTTTAGTTCCATTATTTAACGTAAATTCTTTGAATAGAACTGATTCCACTTATGTCACTCCTTAATATTTATTGTACTATATTATGTATGTAAAAACGTTCTAACCATCCTAACGATGCGAGCGTGATAATTAGATGGTCAAAGGATAACACCTGTTATTTACATTACCAAAAGTTATAGCTGTCTGATAAAAAGGTGTACCAAAGAATAGGCTTAGAACAAATGGCTCTTGATTTATGAAAAAAACTAACTCAGCATATCTATTGTAAGTGCTTGAATTACTAGCAAAATCTATCATTTGACGTGTATAGTGTTTTGCAAATGTGATGAGTTTCATAAATAGTTGTTGATGTTGATAATTAACAATACTATAAGTTTGTGTATTCCCCATTTTGTGATACTGCATAACTAGACTTTAGTTTCTTTATAATGATATCATTCTTTTTCGAGGGTTTATTCCAACACTTCAAAATTATAACACTTTTTGACATGTAAATTACTATCAGGTGATGCACATGAAGAAATCGAGGAAATTTACACGAACAGGAATAATAGATGGTTTTAAATTATAGGAGTTAAATAATTATGATGAGATTTGGGTTGTTAAGGGAACTCTATATTCGATAGATGGTAAAGGTGAAATGCACATTATTGGTCAGAGGTAAGTTGATTTTCTGACGGTTACCCTACATGTTTAATAAGTTTTTATGTGGTCAATAATTAGTATGATTATTCATATTTATTTCTCCTTTTCATTTTACCCTAGATTATTATAACCTAGGGCTTTTTTTCTTTATTCTGTCTAAGATGCACTGAACCAATTATTAATTTAGCAATAAAGCATTCATTGACCTACTATTTACAAACGCTCCAGCCACACCCCCTTGTGTTTCAACAACAGAAGCCATAAGCACAAGATCTCCTGATACACAAGGCACTGCAATAGTAAAGTTTGGGTTTGTGTTATGTTCTACATCAAACCGAACAGGTTGTTGTACTCCACTTACAGTGTCCAATAATAAAGGAGAAGCTGGTGAATAGTTTACTTCAGCTGATTCAGCCATTACTTGATAAGCTATTTCATATTTGTATGGTAAATTTTCTTGTTCTACGTTATTTTCCAAACCTATTACAAAGAAATTTGACTGAAAAAAACCATCAAGTTTCGCCTGTCTTCCATATAAAGCTTTCGGTACTTTTAATCTTAGTATCTCTACACTAGTTCCATCTAATGGTAATTCTACGGGTCTATCTTCTTGAGCAGAGATAAAAACCGTAGTATGGTTTTTAGTCATTACTTCACCTCCTATGCCTTTCCAAAGTACAAAATCCAATTAGAATATCATTTCTCATTGGATTTTGTCTCAGAATATAGTATTCATAAAAGTAAACAATGCTTGGATTAACTTCATAGATAATAAATGGAAATACACTCTTAGAAAATATACTTTTTATACCTTTTATAATCTGTTAGAAGAAAAAAAGATGAACTCATATTGAGGTGATTTTGACAGATAACTCTGAGATAGACTTAAATAAAGTATAAGACTACAAAGAATTCCCCGACAAAGCTAGTGACTCAACTAGTTTTGTCAGGGAATTCTGTAAAGGATTTTGTTTTCATACGTGAGTGTAATAATTGTGGAATGAAGAAAATTATATAGCCCTACTAATTAGTAGGGCTATTTAGAATTATGTTTAAGGTTGATATACTACTATGTTATAATCCTCTATTCTTATTAGACCATTCTTCATCATTCCATTCTGCAGGCATTCCGCCTAAACCTGAGAAATGAATAGTCGCATCATTTGATTGTACAAATGCGAGTAGTTTAATATTTTCAAGAAGAAATTGCCAAGAGTTACTTTGAACAAGATCTAAAATTTCTCTTGCATCTTTAGGTTCCTTATTAAAAAACACATCATAGTTTTTAAAAACCAAGACAATTCCATTATCTTCTGGCAACATTTCTGATAAACAGTCATTAAGGGCATCTATATTTTCCCCATAATAGTCTGGGAAGTCTAAAGTATATGCAAGTTCAATGTGATAGTTGTTAGAGTCCCAATTTGAACAGTCAAAAGTATATACTTCGAATCCTTCACGCGATATAGCTGATATGTATTTATCTAGTATTTCATTCCTCCAAAATAACTTAACAGAACCATTTTGCATAAGTTGTTTCCATAATTCCATCATAACACCTCATTAATAAATTAAATTCTTTCATCTTACGTAGTATAAATTCATCATAAGAATCACAGATCTTTTTCTATAAAGATACCAGTTTGTAAATTGGTTGTAATCAAATAATGTAAAAATGGTCTCTTACGTTAAGAATATAACGATATGTTCAAAAATTGATAATAAAATGTAGCTTTCATTGTAAATTACATTTTTCGGCTCTAAATAGAAAGAGGGCTAGAATCAGCCCCTATGAATCTCATTAATCATTGTGTTTAGTAAAAACCTATCACGATGTTATAAAAACTCTTCTGTAATCAAGCTATCTGGATCTGCTAAAGGCTGAGGAGTTAAAAAAGGTACGGTTTGAATGGGTTCTCTTATAGATAATTCAACGACTACTGTTTCAGATTCAATTAATACTACCATCATACACATAAAACATACCATGGTCATCACAGAATAAATATGAATTCACTGAAGTTTCCACCTTAAAATATTATTGTAGTACATACTATTTACAAAATAATATTCTGTATGGACTAGCATCCATACAGCTTGCCCATTTTTATAATATTTGAGTAGTCGCTCTATAAGGAAGTTAGACACACTTTTTCTATTATGTTTATTATTTAGATTAGTTTCTTATTTGATCTGATCATAAATATTCAATAAAAATAACCATACCACAATACCAGAAACCATACTAAATCATGCAATTGTCATTTTATTATGATTTACTAAGACAAAAACCCGTAATTTATTTTTTAGTTCTTCATTGGAAAATTTTTGTATAATAGACATATGTTATTTTAGGGGTGAAAATCTATGAAAGAAAATTTAATAGCAAGATCATTATTTACCTTAGCAATTTGTATTGTAATAGGTAGTTGGTTTATTTCAAATGGGTTAAAGGAAGGCAATCGAATAATTGCAGAACAATTGTCTGATGGAATTGAAGCCACACAATCATACGCAATGGATGCAACACAAGATCAATTATTAACTGCTACACAATTATCCGAATATTTGGGTTTAAGCGATGAACAAGTAACTCAGTTATTCCCAGATTCAAATGGTAAAAGCGTAATGCCTTATTTAAAAATTAAGGGTGAGCTCTTCTTCCCTAAAGCAGCCATTGATAAATGGTTACAAGAAATTGAAGCAACCTCTATTAATAGATAAGTCTTATTAACTGTGGGCTTATCTATACTTTCATAAAATACTTCTTTTATTGTAATTACAGTCCAATAAATAAATGACTCTTCTCCTACCTTGTAAAAGCAATCCCTCTAGGAGTTCTTGTAGAAACTGTTGCTATGACTGAATGAGTTTTTACTTCGATCACTGATATAGAATTATCGTTAATATTTCCTACGTAGGCAAGTTTCCCATCTGGTGTGAAGGCTATGGAACGATTTAAATTACCAACTTGTACTGTTGCAATAATAGATTGTGTATTAATATCAATAACGGTGACTATTCTACCGCTAACAGTCGTCACATATGCAAAATTTAAACATGGAGTTATTGCAACTCTATTTGGACGATCATTATTATTACCTATTGGCACAGTACCAATAAGTTTATGAGTTTTTACGTCTATTACTGAGATTGAGCCGATAAATCCATTATTTAAATTGGTGATATATGCAAACTTACCATCAGGAGTAAAAGCAATACCCCGTGGATTATTTCTAACTCCTACAGTTGAGATAACAGAATGGGTGCTAGTATCAATGACCGATACGTTATTAGAATTTTCATTTGTTATGTAGGCTACCTTTCCATCTGGAGTAAACTCGGGAATTCGAGGGTTCAATCCCACAGTAACAGTTGCAATAACCGAGAGAGTCTTAATATCAATTACTGATACCGTGTTTCCTTGTAAATTGCTTCCAACGTTTGTGACATAAGCTAATTTGCCATTAGGAGCTATGGCTATTCGATTCGGACTACTTCCAACAGGAACTGTAGCTATAACCGAGTGAGTTTTTGTGTCTATAACCGACACGCTGCTACTTGCGAGTGCACTGTCAATAACAAATGTTTTTTTCCCATCTGGTGCTATAACGACATTGATTGGAAATTCCCCGACAGGCACTGTAGCTATGACTGAATGCGTCTTTGTATCTATAACAGATACTGTGTCTCCAGGGTCTGAATCCGTTCCTGTGTTCGTAACATATGCATGTTTCCCATCTGGTGTGATTGCAATATTCCTTGGAAATCTACCTACATTCACAGTACCTACTACAGAGTGTGACTTTGTATTAATGACTGTAACTGTACCCATATCTTGACGGTTTACAACATATGCTAGTACCATATCGTATCGGCCTCCTATAACTCCTTTTAAACATTCTATGCATCATACCATCCATAAATGTTTTCGCGGTAAAAGACTTGTTTTATCAAAAAGTCTATAAACATAATTTTTTAAGATCAATGTCTAATCTATTACCCTTGTTATCCTCCACCTACTTATTGCAAATTAGACCGCCCTCACTATTTCAGGAGCAAAGGTGGTCTAATTTTTGTCGTTTTTGTTGAAAGACACTATTGAAATAACAAGCCCAGCAAACGCTACTGCAAACATCAACGCTTCAAATACCGTCATGTGCCTCACCCCCTTCTCGGGGAATGAAGCCGACCACCCTTAGAAATTCGTTATTGTATTCCAATTATGCCATAGTTGTCCATATTGACGTAGACAAACAAAAAAGGACTGAATTCAGCCCCTTAGTAACCTCAATAATCATTGTGGTTACTATCTACCAATTTTCTCTAACGATTCTCTCAAATTAAGATCTTCATTCAGAATTCTTTTATGTGTTCTTAGCTTTTTGTCATAGACGTATATATGTGACCAAGGACTATAATTCCTAACAAAGGCTACTAAAACACAAACATATTGTTCATACCTTCTTGCTTTAACTACTTCAAAACCTTCTATTATATGTTGTTCTATATCCTTTTTCATATAATCTAAAAATTGGAGTTTGAAATAGATTCTATAAATTCATAGTCAATTCCCGTCTTTTAAAAGGTTCTTAACCTCAGACAAATACTCCACTCCTTTGCTATTTAGGTTACTAAAGGCTAGCCAAATCTTCTGCTTAGTCAGCCCTCTTTTTTAAAACTCTGACTATTGAAACTAAACTAGCACCTGCTATAAGAAGAGATGCTATGGAGCTTAAAGTCATTCCATACTGGCGGACAAATATATTTTGAAAAAAAATGTATAAACAAACTACAGCAATGAGAATATCCAAAGCTATATACAGTTTATTATTCATAGATGTGTTTCCTCCAAATTCTAATGCCTATATTAAGTATAAATTAAAGATTCCTAAGTTGAATAGTACTGTTTTTGAAACTTAATATCACTTTTGTTTCCTACCTACATATACAATTAACATTTTTCTATCATATTTCATGGTCTACTGTCAGTTACAAAAATACATAAACAAACATTTACTAATTAGATAGAGGTGATATTAACACCTCATAATATCACTGAAAGGAATGAAAAATTATGACTAATTGTAAGTGCAAAGGTAAAGACAACGAAATATTTTGTAATTGTCAATTTGGTACTGTCACATTGTCAGATGGTAACACTGCAACTCCATTTGTACCTTTAATATTAACAACAGATAAAATAAATGTTACAGAAAAGGATTGGGTAGCTAAGGTTGATACGATGGCAGACTTACAAAAAACTAGTGGTTCTTCCTTAATCAATGTTAATTATGTAGTTGAACGAATAACAGGTGGAACTACTACAACATTATGTAGTTATAATCTTGTAGATGCTAGGACTTCTAATTTCACATTAACCCCAAACAATACAGTGTGTGATTACCCGCCACTGGGCTGCCATATGTATAGGTTGTCAATACTCGATAATGGTACAAATCCTTCCGAAACACTTGAAAATACTTGTCGGTGCATTAATGTCACTACCTTTCAAAAGAGTGAGCAGAGTAAATAAGAAATTTGTAGCAACCACATTCAACACACAAAAATCCCTACTCATTGAGAAAGGGATTTTATCTAATTTTGGCGGTCAAAAAGTGATCAAGTGTCAGAAATTTAAATTCCCACTCAACTTGACCACCAGTCAAAATTGCTATAAACGTTGTTAAATCAACATTTTAATATTAATACAAAGTCATATATTGGTAACGTTCCCAAGGATGAACTTGTGTGCGGAACACGCCTTCTAACAGAAAAACGTATCATACGATGTTGATAATACATATAAATCAATACTTCTAAAAAATCAGCATGCAAAATAAATTTAAAAAATCGATTCCTTGTGGGCAGTTATTTCTATTATAGTCAGACAGCTCATAGACCTAGTTTTTTTCAGACATGTGATAAGGGCTGCAATTGCGCAGTCCTCAATTTAGAAAAGATATATGTTTTGTTTTCCATTGTTCAACTTTGATAACTAACCCCATGAACAAATGCTTAAAGTGATCACTGTAAGCAACCACGATTTTATCCAGTCACCAAACAATCCCATCCGAGTCAACTAGTGTTTCATACCAAATCATTATTGCTATCCAGTGATTAATTAACTTATTAATAAATTTAAAGGAGTTTATTTACACATTGTGAATTACATATACATAAGTTTTTTTTCTATATATTTCATCAACCTAGTCTAATTACATGTAGAACTGGTGAATTAATTTCAGGGCTTCCAACTACAGTAGGCGTAGTGACATCAATCAGTTCATTCATCGCAGAACTCTCATAAAGTACAGATTTTGATGGAGTCGAAGCTGTATCTCCACCAGTATTTGCATTTCTTGAAAAAATAAAGGTAAGACCAGGAATATTCCCGATATTATCTGATTCTACTTGAAAAGAAAGTTCTTCTCCATTATTTAACTGGACAGAAGATACACCAAATGTGATTTCATACAAACCAACTTCAGAAAGCTGTATTGCATTATTGTTATTTGCAAAAGTTAAACCTCCTATACATGGTCCTGTTATCCCAAACATAACATTCATTTGCCCTACTGGTACTTGACTAGTTGGTCCAAGAATTTGACACGCTCCTAGCACAGAACCAGTTGGTCCCGTTGGCCCTGCTACCCCCTGAAATCCCATTGGCCCTTGTGGTCCAGGTTCCCCTGGAGGTCCCTTTGGTCCTTGTGGTGGTGTTGGAACAACTCTACATTTACAATCTTTATCCTTCATTATTATTTTCACCTCCTATAATTGTTTTTACTTTATATGTATGGTTATTTGCTATAGAAGGTTGGACTATCATATATAATCTGACTAACATGGACTCAAGTCCATGTTAATTATGTATTTTCAAATAAGTTCCTATAGTTTCGTTTATGTAAACTATAATTGCATATAATATTTATTAACATACAAATAAGACTGACTGTATTATTGGCCTGCCTTTTAATTCCAACTTATTTAGGAGAGTGTGAGTCAACTGTATCTAATTACATGTAAAAGTTGATAATTGTAAGTAGGTGTGCCTATAGCAGTAGGTGTTAAAACGGAAATCACTTCATTCATAGCACTACTTTGATAAAGAAATGATTTTGAAACTGGAAGAATTCGTTTACTATAGACGAATTTTGGGCTAGAGTAATCAATGATCCATTATTTCCTCCAACATCCGAATCAAATTGAAAATCAACCCTCTCAGTTCTTTTTGGAGGTTCTTTATGACTACTGCGGTTATTGATGTCAAAACTCATAGTACAATTGCTTCTTTACCTACTAATCCCATCGGGAAGCTTCCCGCAAAGTCACAATATAACCTTCTATTAAACATGATAGAAATACATATTAATAAGAAGAATAAAAGAAAAAAAGATATTTTTTTAGACTCGTAGCACAAACTATTCTAGTAGCTAAGAGTAAAGGCCTAAACGCAACATTTTTCAGTGCGCACGATTCAAAAGAAAAGCTCCAATCTATATTTGGTGAAGCAAGTGTTATTGAAAGTCCTAATATATTTAATATAATTGATGTAACTATTGGAAGAATAAAGTACCTAACACTGGAACTGTTTTAAAATGTACTATTCTCACGGACAGACTTTCTGATGAAAATTTAGCCATGTTGAAAAATCTCGGTAAAAAAAGAATTGAACATACCAATACCTAAAAACACTCTCCAACCATTTGCTGTGGTTCGTTTTTTCAATTCACAATAAAAGTAAAATTTTATTGTGAATTTTTCTTTTTTGGGGTATATCAAACCCCATATTTTATAAAGGCGTTTGGATAGACGTTATTGCACAGGTTGAGAAATAAGAAAATGCAACCGGTGCATCTGGATCGTTTCCTACTTTGACAATGCCTTCGCCCACTTGTAGCACAAACTGTGTTAATAATATCGGTCTACCTAGGATAGAAAGCGAAACTTCTTCTCCTAAAAAACTTTTTAGAGAGTCTGAGGATGGATCCTCACAGCAAGCACATTCTCCTGTACTTTTAATTGATGATTGTAAATTTACATCCACTTGAAACAAGGAGACTGCTCCACCAATCATACAAATTGGAATTCTCGCCCTTACCATATTAATTTCATCATTAATATCAAATATAAAATTTGATATGGAATTTACAGAAGAAACGGCAAATTCTTCTCCTCCAATTGTTTGTAAAGTATAATTAGCTTCATTTTCTATTTTCCTCAACAAATTTTGAAAAGGTATTACACAGCAATCACATCTTGATTTTAGAACTGACTCTTTCGTGGAGGGAACTGTTTTGTTACAACCACATTTTGATGTTCTATAAGTTGTCATTTATATATCACCTCCCTTTCTGTCAATAGCAGTATATGTACTCTCTCGTGCTGTGTTTGGGAATCTTCAGATATTTTATGTATTATTGTTTACGTTAAAATTGAAGTTTTATTGTAAATGGTTTTTTCCACATTTATACTTTGTGTATTGAATGAATGTCGGCTTTTCTAATAATCGCATCGTTTGTAAATACCCATACTTAATTCAACCATTTCAACAATCGCTTAAACTCGTTAATAGCTTCATATGTACCTAACGCTTCCTCAATTGCATGTAAATGATCGTCTAACGAAAATTCTTCTGTTGCATAATATCTATTTAATAAATCTTAAAGTCCGGTCACATTGATTCAAACCGCCTTTCGTTATTTAATTATTATGTATTAAGTGAATATCCTAATCGCCCTGCCTTTTTGATTCTTTATGTATGGATACATGTTTCTAAGTAGTTTACCTGCTACTTCATACTTAACTACTGGAGGTTCATTACTTATGCTAATAATTTTCTTTACCTTATATTTCTTAAGAAGTTTCTCAATAGAACCTCTTCTGTTGCTGCTTTAATTTTAATAGACGCTTTTCCACTTTCTGTTTCAAATTGGAAGTAAAATCGTGTTATCAATCTATCACACTCCTTTTTGATGCTATTATTTACCAGCTCTATAAGTCTATTACACACCTCATCAATTGATTATAATTATGTAGGATTGGAGGTGTGTTTATAATGTGTAATAATCCAGTAGGATTGGAGGTGTGTTTATAATGTGTAATAATCCAGTAGGATTGGGTGATCGAGCTGGTGCAATATTTATAGATTTGTTGTGTTGTGGTATACCTCTGTATATTATTTCTTATCTTATATTCGGAAATACTAATGAACTATTTTATAATCTTTTTAGTAATCTATACTATGTTTTAGTGCCTACTTTATGGTATGGATACACTATTGGTAAAAAGTTTGCTGGTATACGCATCGTGAAAAAAGATGGTTCTCAAGTTGGAATTCTCACTATGATAATGCGTGAATTTGTAGGACATACTTTATATCTATTGACATTCGGTATTGGTTACATAGTAAGCATATTCATGGTTTTTATTCGGGAAGATAAGCGAGCAATTCACGACTTTATTGCAGGAACATATGTGACGTATGACAAACCTGAAAAGCTAGAAGACTGGCAAGCCGAGGGTGCATAAAATCTTGTACCCTTCCGATAAAACGCACCTTTTATTGTGACTCTACACTCTTCTTTTTCTTCACCATTTTTCGATAACCCTCATGTCTTTGCTAGTATTTGGACTTTTGTTCTAAACTTCTCATCAGGTATTTTAAAATTTTTCCCATCTATTAAAATAATATGGGATTCTTCGTTAGTGCTTGTTTGATGAAAGAAACTTTATTCATATTTCATTTTTACATCTCCTATTTCACACCCTATTTCAATTTAGGTTTAGTAGTCATAGCATTAATTTTCATACCATTAATCCTCACTAGAGATTTTGCATTCATAGATAAGAAAATTAATGTGAAAACGGGTTATTTTTTCCTAACCTTAGGTATACTTCAATTTCTATTAACAATGATTTTCATTGATATTTTTTCATTAAACTAAACTTACCTTGTTTTTACTAAACATGTTAAAATTACCTTATAACTAAACTAGAGGTGATAAATATGAAACTTGAATTTCCTTTGTTTCTTCTGATAGTTTTACTTTTTTCCAATGTTGTTCATTATTTCTCACCAAAATATGAAGAAATATATATAATATTAGCCGTTGGAGTTGTTTATCTTATTCTAAAGAAACTAGGCATAATGAAGAAAAATGTCAGTCCAGCATTTGGGATTTCCTTAATATCTATCACCTTGTTTGTTTTCTTTGTGATCCCCGCCCTTTTCATTTATTAAAAAAAGAATTTTCTGGTGGGAAACATAACTATCATTGTGGTTACTAGTCAAATAAAAGGGATAATTGTAAGTAAATAACAACTTAGAAATTAAGACTCTTTAATTCACATGTTATTGGAAGGTTGATTTTCAACAATATGTCCCAAATCATAAATAAAGGCGCATCTCTTAGAGAAATGCGCCATATCATATTATGGGCCAGCAAGATATTTTTTCTGATTGATCTATTATTAATATAGTTAATGTCTTGATAGCCTTTACCTCCTTCTTACACTTCGGAGCAGTTCCTCTGACTTATTTATAAAGCTTTTCCAATCGCGGCTGATTTTCATATTCATTCCAAAACCCACATTTTGAAGTTTTAATTGTAAATCTTCAAAATCATTTTTGTCATTCTGTGTTAATACACTAAACTCATACAATTCATTGTGAGGGTATTGTCGTAAAGCAACATCCAGTTGCTCCATAGTCAGTCGTTCACCATTTGAAAGCCAGCCCGAATATTTACCAATCTTAGTTGCTACATCAAATCCATTTAAAACATCGCTTAATTGAGTTGTAACTAAGTTAGGGTCAGACCAATCATTCCTTTTTTGATGTTCTATTAAACCATCAAGTTCAACAAGATTATATTGCACTTCTGAGTAAAATAACTCTTTATGGACTAAACTCATTTTTTGATATCCAATAACCAACCAAACAATCAAAAGTGCGTTTACTACTAACGAAACACTAAAAATGGTTTTCTGTTTTTTAATCACATTACTCCCCCTTTATGATTGCAATATAGATTTGAGATTCTTTTCATAATATCAAACACTAATACATTAATTTACCAATCTAATTATACGGAAATCGTCTGTTTAAAGAAATAAAAACTAATAGAAGAATAGGCTATATTGCACCTGTTTTATCGATTATAGACCTAAATCAAAAAAACTTGTTATTCCACAATCTAGCCCTAAAATGAATAATGGCACATATCTATATTTCAGATATGCGCCAGATTGCTGAAGATTCGAATCATAATAATCTTAATAGAAAGTAATAACAGTCTTCAAGAAAACTACCCTATAGTTGAAGAAAAGGAAACGAAATATGAAGAATCTCCCTTAAAATATCTCAAACTACAACTTTGTACTTTTGATAATAACAGCTGTAGGAAGTGCTTTTGCTTTTTCATAAGAATACCATCTATTTGAGTGCCTTTGGATATCTTCATCGGACAAACAAACATCCTCAACCACTCTTTCAATTTTAAATCCATTGTTGATCAATGTATTGATATATGTACTCATTCTATATTGTTGCATGATTGCAGGATGAGTCCAGGCTTCATGATAATAAGAACCTTCCTCATGATAGGATTTATTAAAAGTTAGGGTACCGTTTATATTATCAACACGGTTATAAATTGGATGTTCCCAACTAAAGATAAATATCCCACCTTGCTTTAGATATTTATTAACATTTGTTAAAGTTTTATCTAGATTAGTGGTCCATCCTAGTGCGTATATAGAAAAAACAACGTCAAAATAATTAGTCGGTAAACCAGGATTATCCTCCATAGGAGATTCAAATAACTTTACTGGTGAGTTGCAATTTCTTAATAATATTTTTGCTGCATCAACCTGTTTATTTGACAGATCCAACCCCCATAATTCACCAGCATTCTTTTGGTCCATATATTGTAAAGAATGCCCACTACCACAACCAATTTCTAATACCTTTAAATTTGTAACATCTCCAAATAAATTTAATTCTTCCTCACTAGGTGCCAGTGGCCCATATTCGGGAAGGGGATTTCGACCAAAAAAACGATGTGCTATTTCATCCCAACTTTGCTTATTTATAGTAAGAGACTCAACATCCATTTCCTTAAACCTCCTTAATAATCATAGGAACATATATTCTTTATAAGTCGTCATTTTCCTGCAAAAGCTACCTATAAATATACAGTTTTTTATTAAGTCTTATACAATTAAATGGCCCTAAAATGATAAAGACGCTAACTATTATTACAGATTAGCGCCATATCGTATTATAAGGTCAGCCAGTTATCTGGTTACCGATTTTTAATAAATTTTATAATTAAGGTAATGGGGATATCCTTAACTACATTCTTGCGTCAGATTACGGAAGATCTTTATTGGAAATTGTACAGGACTATTAGTGAAGAATTTTAAAGGTGGTAAAGATCATATTTGAGTATAGCACTCTGTGAGGTACAATAAACAGGTCACTCGAAAGGTCAGATGTTTTATTAAAACAATTGTCGGCTCGTCATCCCATTTAACGTAGTTTGAAATTACCAGATATAATATCTACAATTAATTCATGATCGCCAGACCCAATGGTACCGATAATTCGGTCATTAGATTTTTCTTCATAGCTGACACCATCTAATTTAACTGACCCATTACCTGAAGTAGCTTTAAAATTTATATAAAGTGAGGACGGGGCTTTTATGTATTCAATATTTATATTTCCACTTGAAGCATTAGCAGATATATTACCAGAAGATTCCTCATTGTGTAAAGTAATATTCCCAGATGAACTATGTGCAGTAACATTACCTACTACATTTGTTAAATACATGTTACCAGATGCTACTTCAAACGATGAAGTAATTGCTTCCTGATCATCTACTGTAATATTACCCGATGCTGTTGATGTAGAAACTTTATCGGCTTGCACGTCTTTCGTTTTAATATTTCCTGATGCAGTATTTACTGTTATTGATTCATATATCTTTATAGGTAAAGATACTGAAACAGTAATATCCACTATAGATACACCAATATTAGAAATCGTATTTTGGTTTTGAAATTCTACCTTTAACACATCATTTTGTTCTTCTACGTCTAGTTTAAACTTATCTTTCAGCTTTTCACTAACTTTACCATTCAGCTCAATGATAAACCTATCATCGTCAGAAGGCTGAAGCTCAATATCAGTTGATGTGAAGTCAATTTCTAATTTATTGATCTCTTCATTATTAACTACTTTTTTTTCATGTAAATCTACAGTATTAGATATAAAGCTACTTTCTATTTTTTTGATCTCTTCATTTTTAACTACTTTTTTTTCATGTGAACCTACAGTATTAGATATAATATCATCTGTTGCATTTATTACAACAGCAATACTAATTACCCCTATAAGTAACACAACAAGTAATCCAACCAACACCTTTTTCATGTTTTATCTCCTCCAGTTATTTCTTATCAACTCTTTCTTTGAATAATTCCATTGCTTAAGAGAATAATGATAAGCTCTGATTCAAGATCATGATAAATATTCTATACACATCCTGGTGCATTTCCTGAGTGTTCCACTTATTTCCTTTTGTAAACCACCCATATACATATTTATATCTTGATCTAGATTCGGAATGAGAAGTTTAATCTCAGCATACGGAGTATACATCTAATCTATTGTTTCTTTTTTATTTTTCAGAATATAATGCTCTATCCAATGTCACTAAATCATTTATAGATGTATACACTCCCCTTGCAGAGTCCTGTAGGAAATAATCATATTAAATAAGATAACTGTTCTCTTAACATTTCCAGCCTCTCTTCACTTTCTGATACAAAGTCCCTTGCCCTCTTCTCGTATTAATCATTACCATTCACCTTTCACAATCTTATTTAAGATATTCGTAAAATTATTGATATTACTCCATCCTATAGATTCATTATTACTTAAGATAATAATGACAAATTCAGAATCAAGCTCACGATAAATATTTGTTCTATATCCATAAATATATCCATCGTGTTCAACTATATTTCCTTTTGTAAACCACCCGTACCCATATTCAAATCCAAAATAGCTGGAGTTAGAAGAAATCTTAGTATGAGGAGCATACATCTTAGCTATTGTCTCTTTTTTAAATAATTTTTCAGAATATAATGCTCTATCCCATGTCACTAAATCATTTATAGTTGTATACAAACCTCCCGCAGAATGAGTCAAGAAATAATCATATTGGATAGGATAAAGATCATTTTCAGATCTTATTTTGTCATACCCAATAGCTTTATTATCTTGAACGTCCCAGTCAACACTATAACCCGAATTTAACATACCTAAAGGTTTAAAAATATTTTTTCCTAAAAAGGACTCATATTTATCCCCAGAGATTTGTTCTATTATCATCCCTAATAATAAATAATTTGAATTACTATATTCATATTTTTCACCAGGCTTAAAGTTAAGAGGAATATCATTAAATAGAGCAACTGCTTCTTCTATGGTTGGCAATGGAAAAGGAATATTAGACCCAAAAGTTTTTTCGAAATTTTCAGTAAATTTAGGATGATTATCATTTACAATTCCAGATGACATTGATAATAGATGATGAATCGTAATCCCTTCCCATTGGGTAGGTCCATGTAAATAATTTGTAATTTGATCATCAAGCTCCAGCAATCCTCTTTCCTCTAATAATAATATTGCTGCTGCTGTAAATTGTTTAGTCAAAGATGCCATAATGAATTTGGTATCAAGTGTATTTGTGGTTCCTTGAACATGGTTAGCCATACCTAACGCTCTAGAGTAAATTTCTTTACCTTCTATACCTACATAAACAGCCCCTGAAAAATCATGGTATTTTTCGAAGTGAGTCATAGCATTGTCCAATTTGCTATATAAATCTATGTTGTTCGAACCTTGAATTATATCTAGGTCTGATGTAGTATTTTCTATTGTTGATTCATCAATAATGTCTGATTTTCCTGATAATTCATTCCCTTTTTTTGTAGAGTTCTCTGTAGAACACGCACTTATTATAAGTAAAAAACTAATCAACAAAATAAACAAACTTTTTTTCACACTAATCTCTCCTTGTACTTTTTTGATGATACATGAATTAATTAGATTAGATATAATTCTAGGTATATTTATTGATTGATTGATTGATTAATCAATCAAATTATATCATGGATTTTTTTCAAAATAAAGAAATCTTTGTAAAATTTCAATTGTTGTTTTTAGGGTATAAAATATGGGTCCGATTTGGACGTTCCCGTTACTTCTTCAATATAGCTCCATTTTATTGAATAACAGTTTCTTTTTAATGTCTAATATATTGAGATATGTTATTTATTGAGTAAAATATGACTTCTCAATGTCTCATATAACTTGTTTCATAATCCTTATTGGCAAAAGGACCAAAAAGTTTCATTTTATAAACCACCATATCCATTGTGTCGTTTAGAATTTTTTAAATCCCACCCCCTGTATCGTTTTCAAACCGTGTATGGGTCATATTCATTATGTAGATCAGCTCAACAAACATATAAGAGTTGTGGAAAAATTTGAGGAAATACATCGCATAAAATTCGAGGATATAATAAACGTACAAATAATATAACAGCCCCACATGCTTTGCGGGGCTGTTTTTTCATGGAGTGAATATCTTGCTGTATTATATATTATGTATTTGTTATATTTTGTATACGTAATTTTAGATAGTATGGTGATGTACCATATGTGCAGTTCCATTTCGAAAGAGTTGGAACTAATCGACTCATTAATTGTCCAAAAATAATAAGTTACACTTATCTGTATTTCAGATTTGAGCCATTTCGGAAGAAGAATTGAGTGTCTATTAGCTGGTATTGTATATATCTTCTTTGGTAAATTAGAATAAATTCTTCCAAAATATTTACAAGGGTATCTATAAATTTCTCTGGTTCATCATCCATAATCATATGTCCAGATTTTCTAAACTCAAAAGTCTTTGTTTTGGGATATGATCTGTATAATTCTAGAGATTTGTTCGGTAAACTGCTTGGAATTTCTGCATCTTCATTATTACCATAAAATACATATTTTTTAAAATTATTTTTCATTAGATAATCTGAGAAATTATAAAATTTAGACTCCTGCTTAATCCTCAATAATCATTAAGTGCAATAATTATATTATTAGGCAAATCCCTTAAATTACAGAAAATGAGCAAGTTGCATAGTTGCTAGTCCAAGCAATACTCAAAATTTATAGTGTGTACTTTAATAACCTTTTAAGGATGTGAAGTCATTTGAATACCTATTTATTTGTAATGACCATGGTATGTTGGGTGTAGTATGGGCTTGCTGAATAGATCCCATTTCAACAAGAAATCTTATATTCCTACTAGAATGTAAAAAAGACTATAGCAATACTGCCACAGTCTTTTGTATCTTAAGTTTTAGTTAGTAGTTTCTTTGTAAGGGTGAGTGCCACCGCCACCAGTAGTACCACCACTTGTACTACCACCTGAGCCACCAGCACCAGTGTTAGTATCATCATAGTGACTAGTACCGTTAGCAAAAGCTGATGAAGTTGATCCAGCTACAACTAATGCAACACCTAATAATCCTGATAAAACCATCTTTTTAATTTTCATAATATTATAATACCTCCAAATATTTAATATATTTACATATTATTAAAAGTGTATGTCGAAGTCAAGAAATATTTGGATTATTATGTATATATTTGTATTTAATACTTTGTGTAATCACTAATAGATTTAGGAAGATTATCATAACTGGATATATAATTCCAAGTTAACAAGAAAGGCAAATTTCTTACTATTAAAAAGTACACAATGCCGTGATGTCGAATGGTTAGCACAAATCATTTAATAAGTTTAGTGCTCCTATCCAAAGTTTGCTAAAAAATATTAGAACTATCTCTCAATTCAAAGGTACTATTGAAGAATGAGGACTATTAGATTTTATTTACTTAGAATCCGATGATTTACCTAATCCAGAAAGTTGCAGAAAAAGCTGATGGTACAAAAATAGAAACTTATGCTGTTACAAATTTTGCAGAAATATCTGAAGAAAAATCTAGTTCGATTGACAATGAAAATAATTTAAATATCACCAACCTCTCTGTAAATACTCAAAATGATAACAGTAATAATGTTTTCAAGGTAGCAGACGGAGATAAAAGATTCCAACAATGGGATTCTACTATTGGTGTTTTAGGCTATAGTAGAATCTATATTAACATTACTTACGATCCTCTCGGTAATATGTATAGACTTGAATCAGCAAATGGTGGTTGGGAAATTCATGACGATAGTTACTGGTTATCCAATATGCAGGTTACAATGGGACAAAAAGGATGGCATGATGGAATAGGTTATATTTCTTCTCAAGCCAAAGATTTTACTGTGAGTTACTGGAAAGTATATCCGCCATCTTCTAGGCTTCCAGTAGTTATTGATGGTGCACCTGGTCAAGGTGTTGGGGTAGCAGGAAGCAACAATACACAAATCCAACACTTCATGGACTTTCCAGATGGACGCTAATAATTAGAAATAATTTAGTGTCGAAATAATGGACTATACTTGTACTTCTTAAATTTTTAAAGGAGAAAAAATGCAGAAAATTAAGTTTATTTTTATGTTATTGGTAATATCTCTTATATCGTTTTCATTTCTATACTTTCAAGGAGAACACGATACAGATAAACTTAATACAATTGAACTTGATACAGGTGGCAAAACTGTTAAATTCTATGGAGAAAGCGAAAATTGGAAAATAGATTATACTGTAATCAAAAATAATCAGAGCAACCAATAGAGGCTCACATTTAAATACATTGGATCTACAAATAATTTAAATAAATTCTCCTACTCGATTGAAAAGTTAGGTCATACTGTTTCGCGTAACGCTGTTTTAGAAAATAATATTTATACTACTTCTCATGACTGCACTAATTGCTATTCAAGTATTAGTGAAAAAACTATACAAGTATATATTAATTGGGAGGAAGAAACTGAGATTATTGAACTTATTTCAGTTGAAGATTAGCAATATCACCAAGTTTAATTGTTTCTATATTTTTGACCTTTTAATAATCTAATTAATTTCCTAGTAATGAGCCACACTATTAATTAGAGTGGCTCATTTTTTGTAGCAGCTATTAAGGAAGGAATGTGATTTATGGGTAAATCATTTTTTACAGGTATCATATTCATATTAATAATTTTTATATCATCATATATCTATGATAATTTGCAATACGTTCATATTTATTTATTTTTGTGTAGCGCAATTCTTATTCTGCTTGGAATAATTATATCGGGATTCGGTGTAAGTGGTGACAGAATGAGAGCAAATCTAAATAGCGAAGATAAAGAAGATAAAAAATGGCGATTAAAATGGACAAAGAATTTAATGATTACTTCATTACCACCTCTCGCAGTTGGAATTATAGTATACTATCTTTAAAAATTCAGTTTATTTTCCATAAGTTTTATTTCAATTGCTACTTGCTTTTCTTCTTTTAGAAGAGCGCCTTTTTCTTTATTATAACCTCCCCTAATAATTATGATACCCTAACTGAAATATTTGCACTCCATAATGAGTTTATTAGTTTCAATTTATCAAAAATGAAGAAGTGGAACCTTCTTTTATTATTAGATGTCTACTTTACTTTATACCCCTTGCCTATGGAGGTAAAGTAATAGAAAACAATGAGCCCCTATCACACATCAGCCCCCAAGAGTGTTGTTATTTTTTCATTTAGCGAAGATGTACAAGCATGGACTGTGAATGTACTTGGAACATCTCATGATACAGGCCAAGTAGCCGATAATGGCGGTGGTACAACAGCAGGCACGGTAATAACTGCTGAAGTTGATTGGACAGAACTTTATCAAGAAGGTCAAAATCGTATTAATATCTATGGTCAGGATCTTAATGGAAATTGGAGTTCATACGAAGGTTGAGGTGATGTTATGAATTTACCTCCAAGAAAATATCGTCCGTTTGTAAGTGATAAAGATGGCCTATCACAAAAAGACTTTTTACTGATAATTTCAGTTGGAGTCTTTTTTCTTTTTGTTTCAATTGGATTATTAATCCTTTTGATAAATAAGAAGTTAGATGTAATGTACCTTGAATTATAAGATATAGTCACACCTGTAATGATTGGAGTTACGACAGGTATCTTTGATGTGAAAATTACTCAAGAAATACGGAAGCCCAGGAGTGAGTCATTAGCATTACAAGAACAAAATGATGAGACTTATCAAAATTACGATGATGAAGGGAGAATTTAATTATGCCTTATAACTATATTGTAAATCATATTCCTAAGAATACACAATATAACCGTAGACCTGCTTACCCTATGACACCCGAATACTTGACATTACATAATACAGGAAATCCAGAATCGAGTGTTAAAGATGAAAGAGGGTGGCTGACAAATCCAAGCAACAAGCGCACAGCCTCTTATCACCATGCCGTAGATGAACATGATGTTGTTGAATGCCTCCATTTAAATGAAAGCTCATGGAATGCTGGCGATGGTAAAGGAAATCGAAAATCAATAAGTATTGAAATCGGTGAGTCTGTCAATTATCAGAAGACATTAAGGAATACTATCGAATTATGTGCAAAATTACTTCATGAACTTAATTGGGGCGTAGGTAGAATGAAAAGGCACTTTGACTGGAGTTCAAAGGTATGCCATAGGTTAATGTACGACAATGGTAAATGGACTGGCTGGTATGGATTTGTTGGTGAGGTACAAAAAGAGTTAGATAGTTTAAAGAGAAAAGCAAACACAAATATAAAAGGAGATGAAGATACATTGAATCTAGATGACTATAAAACTGGTGTATTAGGAGATGCGTTGGAAACTTTAAATGAAAAAGGATGGCTCTACCCTAAGTGGGCTGAAAAAGCTAGGAAGAAAGAGTTAACAGTTTCTGAACTGTTGTGGCTAAACACCGTTGTATTGTCCAGAGCGCTAGATAAAAAGGAGGAGAAGTAATATGGATGCGATTAACTGGGTTGAGATAATTCAAGGTACTCTGTATTTGATCGTTGGGTTACTTGTTCCATTTGTATTAACATACATAAAAAATAATAACCACACAGAGAAGTTTAATAGTGTGTTGGAATATGCTGAGATTACAGTTTATGCGATGATTTAAATTAAAATCCTTACGGTAAAAGCTGCTTTATCGTAAAATTCCTCTCCCTTATCACTCATTATCTACATTCTTCTCTTGTTCTGATTCTTCTAATATTTCTACTTTTGTTGCTCCTACTTTTGGGGGCTTTGTTTCAGCAGCTACTCTTTCATGCCAAACCTTAACCTTTTGACCAACAGTTAGCTCATTATATTCATCTTTATCAATAGCAAAATAAGCTGATTGATTTTCTTGTGCTTCTGATATTAGATCTTCCTTTGGTTTATCATTAATATCATCTTTAGAAATATTACTAATTACAAGGATTTCAAACACTTCACCATCTCTTTTTTCAACAATGTAACCTTCGAATGTTAGATTTGTCGCTGAACATGATACAAGAAGAGATAAAACTATAGCAGTAATCGCATATCTAATTAATTTCATATAGAACCCCTCTAATTCCATTTTACTTGTTACTTATTCATTGTTCAATTATTCTGGCAATTGAATTAATGTATCATTAGTATAAGGGACGATATCATATAATTCCATTGCGTCCATTATTTGAGTGTAAAGTCCATATGTTCCACCTCCTCTGGATGGAAATTCACCCCCAGAATGTATACCGTGTATTAAAAAATTGTAAGGATCGTATACTATTGAACCACTGTCTCCTCCTTGAGAAAAATCATCTGAGCTGAGATTATCATTATTTATCCTTGTTACTTTCGCTCTTCCCCATTCGTAATAAACATAGGTGTCTATGTACTTCACGTATCCGCATGTTACTTTTGTTACATTACCTGATTTACAAAGTAGATAACCTGTTGTAGGTCTATTGTACCCTGAAAGCTTTTGATCATAATCATCATCGTCTTCTGCCCACGAATAAAAGTAGTCAGAGGCTCTCCGTCCACATGGGAGTGCGTTTTGTAGCATCCAGAAGAATCGAACCAACATCTAATTCAGCCCAGAGTCCGATAGTATGGTCAGTTCCTACTCGTGAAGTGTATTGATACACTCCACTTTTATCTCCGTTTAAACAATGACCGGCTGTTAATAAAAAGTATCTTACATCTTTTTTTGCTACACCAGCAGAAGTGCAATTGCCCAATCTATCACCAGCATCATTAAAAGCAATATCTACACCCATTTTTGTCCAATTTCTTCCCCTGGAAATTTATGGTTTGTATTAGATGAGAATGAGATAGAGTAAATTAATAGTACGATCTTAGAAGCTATGGAGTTTACACAAGAAGTGAAGTGACTGTAACGTATTTTGAAGATGGGGCCTTTAAACCGTGCATGGGTCATATTCATTATGTAGATCAGCTCAACAAACATATAAGAGTTGTGGAAAAATTTGAGGAAATACATCGCATAAAATTCGAGGATATAATAAACGTACAAATAATATAACAGCCCCACATGCTTTGCGGGGCTGTTTTTTCATGGAGTGAATATCTTGCTGTATTATATATTATGTATTTGTTATATTTTGTATACGTAATTTTAGATAGTATGGTGATGTACCATATGTGCAGTTCCAATTTTTCATTTCTGAAGAACTGGAACTAATTGACTCTCTAATTATTGTGTGTAATAGTATATTTTCACTCTTCGAAAAACCTAAATCAATCAATTCTTCAGTTTTACTACTTTCCCAGAAACAGGATTAACTATAAATTCATATAGTTCTCCATTCTTTAAATTAATTACATCAAAGTAGTAAAAGCCCCCTACAAAGTAATAATCGTGTATAGTCCCTATGGCATACATGACATCATCTTCATCCGGATAATAAATTACACTGTTTTCATATTCTGTTTGTATTAGAGCTTCCACCTTATTGTATGCAGCTTTATAGGTTAGGTTAGGTTAGGTAGAATAGAATAAAAAAGTATTAATGGCCCAATATAAAACAATAGTGATATATAAATAACTTTTTTATACTTCTTATTTAATAAACTAAAAAGTAGAGTCTTACTTTCACTATCAAAGGATTTATTAACTATGTAAGGTTGTATAAAAATAACCATTTAAAACACAAGCGAATAAATAATATTTTTATAAAAATGCTCATTAATGTAAGATAATATTACAAATTCTACTGAACTAAGCACAATAGCCGCGTAAAACCAGACTTTTCTCTTAGACATCATTGTTCAGGTCAAATTAGCATAAAAGACCTTAGCCCTCCTCAAATCACTTTAATTTCTATTACGTTTCTTATATAGAATAGCTTCTTATTTGAGCAATTATATTCAATAAAAGTAATAATACCCAACACCATACTAAACCATGCATAATATTGATTCTCTTTTTTTAATATTGGAAATAATACAATTAAATTGCTCCAACCCCAAACGAAATTATCATATTTAATTGTATAATAGTCTCTTTAAATAACATTAGTTCCTCCTCAGTTACATTAACAACCTAATAGCCATACTATTACTTGTGTTTCCTTAATAGGTTAAGGTAGAAAGGACTCTACAATTAACTTTACTAATTAACTACTTTCCCCGCCTCATATCGAAAAACCTTAAATTTAAAAGGCATTAACGACTAATCTACATCAGTAAGCTTCCTGTGCTTTCTCAAATTATATATCCCACAGATTAAGTAGAAAAAAGAACTCAAACCAAAGATACTAAGTGTAATTACCAGGTTGAAATTGAACTGAGAGAGCACAATAGCAAAAATAATTAAGATAAATGAGTTAATCAAGTTAAATACATACTTAGGAGTGCTTTCCATTATTAAGCCCTTTCTGTTCTAAAGTTTTTTATATCTCTAAAATTTAACTTAATAACAATTATTTCAAAATCTCACTTTGAGCAATCGTTTTTCTCTAATCAAAACTTGTTCACAACTTTATACTATAGCACTAAAAATTTGAATGTGAAATAAGCAATCAAAGAAAGACGCTTTTCAGTATCATTTCTGAAAAGCACCATTTTGTCGAATAACATTTTCTTGTTCTCCATTAATAAGATGAGCTTATTTCTTTACTAATGGACTAAATAATCATTATGTTTTCTAATAAATTGAATATGTAGACAGTTGCCAGTTTCATAGGTGATTAATCATACATTTACTATATAAAAGAGACAATTTTAATCACTTTAAGATATCACTGAAAGGAATGGACTCTTATGGCAGATTGTCAATGTAAAGGGAAGACCAACAATGAACTAATGTGCAATTGTCAATTTGATACGATAACTTTGTCGGATAATAGTTCATCTACATCTTTTATGAATATATCCTTAACAACAGAAGCTTTAAAGGTCACAAAAAAAGACTTGGTTGTTAAAATTGATACAATGATAGATATACGAAAGATTGCTGTTGCAGGTGGCACCCTTAATGTCAACTATGTTGTTGAACGAATATCAGGAGGCAATACTACAACGTTATGTAGGTACAATGTCTTTGAACAAATATCCAACCCCTACACATTAACACCTAATAATACAGTATGTGATGAACCAGGATTAGGTTGTCATATGTACCAACTCTCCCTTATAGATGTCGGATCAACCCCTTCCTTAGAATTAGAAAGTAATTGCCGATGTATAAATGTCACTACTTTTCAAAAAGATAAATAAACACAAGAACTGCCCTACTAATCAAATAGTAGGGCAGTTTCCATGTCACCATGACCAATGTAATACATAATATGCTTTCCTTATTTGTAGATGCATCCAATAAGAATAATGGTTATTCAACACATTTTCTATTATGTTTCTTAATTATTTCTTCTTTCGACGGTACTCTTAAGCTTTAGTCTACATAAATATTACCATTGCGCATATTGTAAAATTGGTGAATTCACACCTGAGAATAATAATAATTGGGGTCGATTTTTTTGGAGTTTTTGTGGGTCAAAAGTGGGTCAAATTGTAGTAGAGAATTGAATCTCACAACTTGACCCACCGTTTTAACCCATGTAAACGTTGTTAAATCAACATTTTAATATTAATATAAAGTCATACATTGGTCACGTTCCCAAGGATGAACATGTGTGCGGAACACGCCTTCTAACAGAAAAACGTATCATACGAAGTTGATAATACATATAAATCAATACTTCTAAAAAAGGCAGCATGCAAAATAAATTAAAAAAATCGATTCCTAGTGGGCAATTTGTGGGCAGTTATTTCTATTATAGTCAGACGGCTCATAGACCCCGCTTTTTTTTCAGACATGTGATAAGGACTGTAATTGCGCAGTCCTCAATTTAGAAAAGATAAATGTTTTGTTTTCCATTGTTCAACTTTGATAACTAACCCCATGAATAAATGCTTAAAGTGATAATTGTAGGCAAACACCATTTTATCCAGTCACCAAACAATCCAATCTGAGTTCTTTTTTTTTGCCTTTAGAACACAACTCAACTTGTGTTTACTAACACCTCCTTTTGCAAAAACTTTTTATGCAAGAAATTCGGGAAATAATTAAATTCCCCCTCTTCAAAAACTTTATTATTCAACAAAGTATTAAAATATGTATATTTAATAAATATTTATTTTAATAGAACACTGTCATATCAACGTTTATGAAAATGTATTGGTTCCTATAGTTATGATTATGTAAACTAGAATTGAATATTGTATTCATTGATATACAATGAAGCTGACGTTATCACCCGCCAGCTTCTGAAGAACCTTCTTTATTCTAAGATAATTGAATTACTTGCAGTGAAGGTTCTGAAAAAAGAACAGATGTGCCTGCGTTTAGTTCGGTAGAAATTACATCATTAGCGTTTAACATTCGAATGGTGGTCCTTGATAATAAGAGAACTAAACTATCAGGATTAGAATCTTCTGCTCTCATCGTAGTATCATCCTGCTCAATACCATTTATTGTGATCCGAATACTAAAATCTAGGGTAGCAATATCACCAGCATCTTGGGCTCTTGCATTCACAGTAAATGAAATTTCATAGTCTCCGGTATTTTGCACAGTTATGGAGCCATTCAAAGGATTAAGAGTTGTCATATTAAAAGGGCCCGGCATATTATATCCATTTGTTGGAATGATAGGATCTCCATTATCTATCGAAAATGGATCTTGATCATCACGTAAAACACCATAAGATAAGGGATTACCTGGTAGTCCCATTGGTCCTTGTGGTCCCTGTGGTCCTTGTGGTCCTTGTGGTCCCTGTTTTCCTGGTGGCCCCTGTGGTCCTTGGGGTGGAGGTGGGACAACTCTACATTTACAATCTTTTTCTTTCATTATTATTTTCACCTTCTATAATTGTTTTTACTTTATATGTATGGATATTTCCTACAGAAGGTTGGACTAACATATATAACGTGACTAAAATGTGTAGAAGTCTATGTTAATTATGTGTTTTCAAATAAGTTTCTATAGTTGCTATTATGTAAACTAGTTTTGTATACGGTATTCAATGATATACAACACATAAAGTAGGAATAGATGGACTATTCCTACCTTATGTGCTTTTACGGGACTGTAAAAAGAATGGTGGCTGCAACACCATTATCTAGTGGTTGACCCGTATCAGTGGCAGTGATCCTTACAGATAATAGGTCACATTGGGAAACGGAGAAATTACCCGTTGCAGTGCCGCAACAATTTTGCAACCCTGGACTTGGACCTTCTACCGTTGCTACAATTCCTGTAGTACTCAACGACGAACCACAAAAACTATCTATAATAATCTGACACATTACAGATTCACCCATTGTTATACTATTATCCCTGGTACTAAAAATCAAATCTGTAATGGTTGCATCTTGTGCAATGACTACATTATTTTGTGCGAAATTACCTGAGGTACCGAGCCCAACAAAATTATCGGGACTTAATACTGTTGATACTGATGGAGCAGCTAATTCAATCTTCATTACTTCTGGACCTGGTGGTCCTTGCATACCCATTGGTCCCGGTGGCCCTTGCATTCCCATTGGTCCTGGTGGCCCTTGAGGTCCCTGTGGCCCTTGAGGTGGTGGAGGAACGACCCTACATTTACAATCTTTTTCTTTCATTATTATTTTCACCTTCTATAATTGTCTTTACTATATATTTATGAATATTATCTATAGAAGAGTGGACTAACATATATAATGTGACTAAAATGGACTGAAGTCTATGTTAATTGTGTATATTACCAAAAGTTCCTATCGTGTTCATTATGTAAACTAGATTTGAATATTATAAACATTAACATTCAATGAAGCTGGCGTTTTATACCAGCTTCTTTAAATTTCAATTAAGGGGCATGCACATATCATTGACAATCTCTCCAGTGAAGCAAGTTGCTCTATTACCAACAGTAGGTGTACCATTCTGTATAATTGAAACAGCTCCCGTTGCTTGAAGTAGAACCTGTACTCCTTCACCTGTAAGTAAGTCTATTGAAGTACCTACGCTTACACAGCTCATTTCCCCATCTTCGTTAAACGTATATGAGTTGCATGCAATCAAAGATGGACCTACCTCCAATTTTACTATGCTAATCTGAATATTCGTTCCTTGATTACCTTGCACAAGTGCACTGCTAGTGAAATGATAAATACCATCACATGGTGCAGTGAATGTTGATGTTTGTGGGTTATAATTACCAGGTGGTTGTACACAATCATAAATTTCATTTTGAAATTCGATTATGGCAGTAGCAGGTACGTCCTGTTGGGCGTTATTTTCGGCTCGAAAACTAACAATCTTTGGGGTACCTGTTGGTCCTGTTGGTCCTGTTGGTCCTGTTGATCCTGTTGGTCCTTGGATACCCATTGGACCTTGCCCTCCAGGTTTCCCCGGTGGCCCCTGTGGTCCTTTCGGTGGTGGTGGAACCACTCTACATTTACAATCTTTATCTTCCATTAATAATTTCACCTTCTATAATTATTTTACTTTAATATATGAAATATTTTCTATAGAAGGTTGGGCTTTCATATATAACGTGACAAAAATTTACTGAAGTCTATGTAAATAAGAGGCAAAGGAAGCTAAACTATGATAAACCTCAAAGTAGATTCCTGATTATGTAAAATAAAATAGTTCCAATTTTTCATTTATGAATAACTGGAACTAATCGACTCACTAATCATTGTGTTTAATTAAAACCTATGACAATGTTATAAAAATTCTTCAGTAATCAAGCTATCTGGCTCTGCTAAAGGTTGAGGTGTTAAAAAGGGCACGTTTTGAATGGGTTCTCTAATAAATAATTCATAGACTAATGTTTCATATTCAATCAATACTACTATCATACAAATAAAACTTACCATGGTCATCACAAATAAATATGAAATCATCGAAGTTTCAACCTTAAAATGTTATTTTAATGTATACTATTTACAAAATAATATTCTGTATGGACTAGTATCCATACAGCTTGCCCGTTTTCTGTCGTTTAGAGGACTTCTCATTAATAATGGACTTATTCGACTGATTTTCTATCTACGCATTTCATCTAATCTCTCTAAATCATCTACTATTTCTGATATATTCTCTTCTGCAAGTTGAGAAGCTAGATCTGACCCGGTTCTAGATAGGAATTGGGATAAGAAATACCTCTTTTTAGAATAAAGTAGAGTTACTAACAAAATAAACAAAGTTTCATCACTAAATATACCCATTTTTTCACCTCCATAGTTTAATGCAATATACTATGTTACAAAAATGGGTTCGGCCAGAAGCCTAACTATAACGAATAATAACGCACCACATGTATATGGGGGTAATAAATACACCCATCCAAATTAGAAAAGGTTAGTAGGGCTTTGTACAATACAATAATAATAAATTTAGTGGTCATTATTCCTAATTCTTCCCCAAATGCTCAAAAATTCTCAGAAATATATTTAATAGAATTATATAATATATTTTGGAATAAGTAGAATACAATCATTTACACAGGAAAAGCATCTAATAAAAATCGGATCATTTATTATTAGATGCTTTACTTTTAATAAGTCTTACCATAAAGTCCCAACATTCCTTGATTAGGTTATATATTTAGGCTTAAATCAATAAGCCCCATAACAGTAATTGTGCTTATTTTTTTAATTCAACAATAAAGTCCAACAAATGACTATACTCGATTGGAATTTTATTTTCAATCTCATAATTATCGTCATTAATAATTAGTACGTTCTCTTCATTTTCACCGGCTTCAAGCAAATAGATATTACCAATAATCGGATCAAGATATAGGATTTCATAATTATTTTTTGGATTAAGATAATTCTTATTTAATACTTTAAATGTTGGATCCGTATCAAAAGTTAAAATACCTAACGTAAATCCATTTTCTTCACTATAAACACTGTATAGAGCCTCTTTTTCATTCAACAACAATGAGCCTTCACTTTCAATGTAATACATATCTTGTGGAGGAATATCGGCAAATGGTTCGTTTACTTTATAACGAAAGTTTTTGTCATAGACAAACATTTTCCCGTTATTCCCTAAAATGTATGCGTGATCTTTATTGGAATATATCGGATATAGTTCGTTCGCTGTACCATCAAACTGTTCATAATCAACTATTCCCTCATCTAAGTCAATCAAGCCAATGCCTGGATTTTCGTAAACCCCTTGTTTTACCTGACCAGCAACCCCATATATAACTTTATTCTGAAATTTCAACAGAGGGCTCCATTTAGGTGCATGACCATATTCAGTCTCAAAACTTTTTTTTCTAGAATAGTTCGAAATGGACACATTGAATCCATTAATCTCAGCATTATAATTTTGATCACCCGTAAGATGAGACACTAATGTCTCGAAAAGAACGTCTTCACCATAATGTTTAATATGATTTACTCCAACTTCATAATTAAAATACGGGATGTCAACTTTTTTAAACTGCTGTTGATAAATATCATAAGTATAATAATAGTTATCAATTGTAGCTTCACCAAATAAAGAAATGAAAAGGTGATTTAAATTATTTGGTTTTTGATGCATATACATTCTACGAAAACTCTCATCAACAATTTCATATTCCTGAACCACTTTGCCATTCTCTGTAACCTGCTTAATAATTGTATTATCTTGACCATTTCTACTATCTCTTGGATAAAACAGCAGGTATTCTTTTTCATCGCCTTTTAAAGATTTTGGATTAAAATTCTCAATTCCATGTATCACACTGCGCTTAGTTTGGGTATTGCTTTTTTCTGTACCACTTAAAAGAATAACCAACAATAAGCTCATAACTGTTAGAACAATAATAGTGAAAAAAAGAGCTCTTTTATTTTTCATAATTCACCTAATCTAATTAAAATTTTGTTGGTAGTGTAGTATCCCACTCTTTTACTAAACGAGTGTTGGCATCTACTACAATATCTGAAGGAATAACTGCAAGTAATCCATCAATATGAAACGCTCTAGAAGATTGCAAATTATATCCAACTGAGTCCCACTGAGCGTTAGTCAACTTTGAGCAGTACCACTCATCTTCTGACCAAATATCAGTTCTTATTCTATAATCTTCTCCTACTTGTTCTATTCCGTATTCTACAGCTGCTTCTCGTTCAGAAGCAGTCGCGTTAGTCCCCAACTTCCATATTGCTAAATAAGACCACAAAAGAATCAAATGGAAAAACATAAAGAGGCATGCAATAAATCGAGTTGCTTTAAAAACTTATGGTCTTATTATAATAACTTCACTTGCTACCACAAATTGTGTATTTTCGGGTGCAACATAAATCCATACTTTAACTTTGCTTCCGATTGTCAGTTCAGTAGCATCAACTAAATTTCTTTGATTTCCTGTTTGTGTGTAAATTTTTGTTTCACTTTATAATCACTACCCTATAACTCAATACCAATATTTCAAATTTTTATCATTCATGCTATCCTTATTACGGTGAATCTCCCTAAAATAAATAAGACGCTTATCTATATTTTAGATGAGCGCCATATTGTGGAAGAACTCTTCATTTAATATAACCCTAATGAAAATACATCATATAAATTCCTGCTAGAAATATACGAGTTTTTTCGAGTTTTTTCGAATTCCTTCATGAATAAAACATAGTGAATGTAAAAGTTTAAAACTAACTTTGTTATACTCATACTTCTCCATCTATTCTGATTGTGCCGTTTTTAAAGGTCTTCCTTAAACCTCGTAATTCTTAAACCCATCTTTTAAAAAATGAGTACTTTGCTTAAATAGTTCATCAAGCCAGCTTAACTTTGAGAAAACATGGTTGGCACCTTGTATAAAATGAATTTTGACATCATTGTCTTGATAGGTATCGTAATATTTTTGTCCATATTCAGGTGGAACAATTTGATCATTTGTCCCGTGAATAATCATTAAAGGTCCCTTATAGGAAGTAATCCCATCATATAAATTACGATTCTTTAGATCCTTATAAAAACTTAGACCAAGTTCAAGTCCTTCTAAATCAACATTTCCGTTTGGTAATTTTGGGTATTGTTCAAAGTATGCTTTTGCTTTACCAACCATGTTCCCAGCTGGACACCATAAACAAACTTTATGTATTTCATCAGGAATTTCTTTTGCCACTTGTGTAGCTATAGCACCACCCATACTATGTCCCATAAGCATGATTGTTGATGGATCTACCCAATCTATTTTTTTTACCATTTTTACAATTTCTAACCCTTCAAGTATCTTACCACTAAATGTCATCTCTGCAAAGGCTCCATCACTTTCACCAGAACCGGAAAAATCGAATCGAACGCTTCCTATACCGTGCTTCATCAATTCTCGTGAAAATCGTACAAACAGAAAATTGTCATCTATTTTAGAACCAGTAATCCCATGAAACAGAATAACAATAGGATATACTGATTGACTGTCCCCTAATGGTTTGTGAGCCATACCTCGTAATGTTAACCCTATCACTTCTATTGATATTGGATATTCCATAATGATCAACCATCCCCTTTTCTAACTTTCTTAAATAAATACGAATAGATGTGTTTACCGGACAAGACATATTATATCTCTTTCACTGAATATATAAGAAAATTACTCTGTTCTCCTTTAAAAAACTATGTGGCATATCACTCAATACCAAAAACATAGATAAGAATATTTGAATTATACAAAAACTTTCTATTTATTAAAAGAATTTACACTCCAAAATGTTATAACATACTTTCATAATAACTAGTTTCTTTAATCTTTCGCTTATTCAAAAACATGGCCCTTTCAATAAATAAAGACGCCATTCTTCAAGAAAGGCGCCATTTCGTATTATAAGGTCATCCAGATTGATATTATCTGGTTGGCCTTCTTTT